>CAYYFY010000142.1:0-5687 GCA_964471035.1 uncultured Eubacteriales bacterium | reverse complement strand
GATGCGGAACATCTGCGCCTTATTTTTCAGATCGCGGCTGCGCCGCCAGACATCGTATTCGCGGCTCTTGCTCGGCTGTACGGCGCATACATTCTTAGATAGCCCCGTCTTGTCCTCGCGCATAATCTTGAGCTGCAGCTCAAGCATACGCTTAATAAGGCTCGCCTCGGCAACGCCGCCTACGGCAAACCGTCCCTTCATATGAAACTCGTGATCGACCGCCGGATATGTTCCGGCGTACGCCTTACGGTCTAAGGTTGACAGCACATACCCCTCGCGGATGTCGCGCTTATCGTTCATAAAGCCGCGTTCGGCAATCTGCATGAGGAGGTTGTCCCAGTAAAACGCGGCGAAATCCTCCTCTAGTGCCGCGCCGTGCGCCATGTCGAGCGACAGCCGTTTGCCGAAAAAATCGCATACGGGACGCCCCGGGAACTCCTTTGAATCACAGCGTCCGTTGAACTCGATTTTGACCTTGCCCGTCGCCTTGCGCTCAAATTTATACGCGCCGCCGGTGATCATACGCGCTTTTTCGCCGTCGTTCTCACGCGGCAAAATCCATAAAATCGCATCTCCGTGAAAGTGGTCGGGCTGATAGTGCGGTGAAATGACGTGGCTGCCGACGCTCTGATAACCGTAAAAATATAACGCCATCGCCTCATGCTTGTCAAATAATAATACATCCCCGGAAAGTGTCATCGGCGCTTCCCCTTTTTCACGCGTTTATTTTATGTAATAAAACTTTTAATAATTTTCCTTGCGCGCCTCGAAGAACGACTGCGAGAATTTACAGACCGGACAGACCTCGGGCGCCTTTTTGCCGATGACAAGGTGTCCGCAGATGCGGCACTCCCACATGATCTCCTCGCTCTTCTCAAAAACCTTCTGCATTTCTACGTTTTTTAGCAGCGCGCGGTAGCGCTCCTCGTGCGCTTTCTCGATGGCGGCGACACGGCGAAAACGCGCGGCAAGCTCCGTAAACCCTTCCGCCTCGGCGTCTTTGGCAAAGCCGTCGTACATATCGGTCCATTCGTAATTTTCGCCCTCGGCGGCGTGGAGCAGATTCAGCGCGGTGTTTCCGAGCCCGCCGAGCTCCTCATACCAGATGCGCGCGTGTTCCTGCTCGTTGCGCGCGGTATGCAGGAAGATGTCGGCGATCTGGTCATAGCCCTCACGCTGCGCGATGTTCGCGAAATAGGTATATTTATTTCTCGCCTGGCTCTCGCCGGCAAAGGCATCCTTCAGATTCTGCTCGGTCTTTGTGCCGGCATACGGGTTTTTCGCCTCGGGCACGTCCTCGAGCTTTATGAACATCGAAGCGGGCTGCTTGCAGCGCGGGCATTTGAAATCCTCCGGCAACGGTCCCTCGTGAACGTAGCCGCACATTGAACAACGGTATTTTTCCATGACTGGTTCCTCCTGTTTTTGTTTACTGTTTTTTCCAAGCGACGAAAGCAGCCTTAAGGCGGCGTCCGCTATTAGCCCGGGGGGTTGTTTTAAGAAACTCTGCAACAGCTCTGTCGAACCGGCTCCCTGCGGGGTCATGTATCCCGCCTCGCGCAGCAAATCCTCCGCCATCAGGCGGTTAGACGACTTGAACGCCTCGGCAAGCTGCTTTACGGTCGGATTGGGAGCGTTTTTCGCCACGGAGGCGGCGATCTGCTCCTGCCGCACCTTTTTTGAAGCAAGCTCTCTGAGCGCGGCTGCGACGGCAACGCTCTTTTCCTGCTGCGGCGGATACTCGTCTTGCACCAGTGAAATGGCGTGAGACGGACAGGCGTCAACACAGGCGCGGCAGCCGGTGCATTTTTTCGGGTCGATCTGCCCGTTCTCGGTATCAGTAGCTCCGGTCGGACAGACATAAAGGCACAGACAGTCCTTTGTGCACAGACGGATATTTCTTACGGCGCGCATTCAGACCGCCTCCTTTCGTACCGGCAAAATCTTGAACGACGGTACCTTGCATACAGGACAAACAGCAGGCGGCTCGTCGCCGATATAGACGAAACCGCAGATATCGCAGACAAAAACGCCGGTGCCTTCAAAGGCTGCCGTTCCCTGTTTCTCATAACGATTTAAAATCGACAGCAGCATCCGCGTCGCTTTTTCTCCCCACACAAGCGCTCTCAGAGCGCCCCTGTCGGCGTTTTCGGCGCATAACGCATTCAGCGTCGGATAGGCGGCAATATCCTCCTCAAGCAATACTTTGAGCACCGTCAGATCGGTGCTGTCGTCAAAACCGCGCTCTCCCGTAAAAAACGCGGCAAGCGCACCGAACAACTCGGATTCGGCGACAAGATACTGTTTTTCACAGCCTTTCGCGAGATTCGAGCAGACGGCGGCAAGCTCACCGAATGACAGCTCGCGCAGCGCCTCCCCGTCGTGATAAGCCGGAGCCGGAGCCGGAGCCTTACTTTGTGGCGCGTCCGTCATCTCTGTAAACTCACTCTTCGACGCGCCGCACAGCGGGCAGATAAAGGTATCGGGCAGCGCGTCCCATTTAACGCCCGCGGCTTCGTCGTAAACGTAACCGCATATCGGGCAAACATACTTGCTCACAATGACCTCCTAAAATATATTATTTTAACCGAATGTTAAACTTGAATACGGTTGTTTTCTTTAAGATTTTATCTTATAAAAACAAAGATTTTAGATTTTAGATGTTAGATTTAAGGGAAGTCGCAAGGCGATTTCGAATAGAATTGTGGCGTTTCGCAATTAACTGGTTTTGTTTTTGAAAGTTTATTAAAAATGATTTTTATTTTCCGTGACACAATCACATATTCATTTTATCACGATTGGCTTCTTAAATCAAGCCAAATTCGTCGTTGAAAAATTATAAATATGTGATATACTTATTTCCGATACTTTGAGAAACGAGGGTAAAAGATGAACAGATACGACAGCGCGAAAATCATGTACGCGTCATACGGCGTCGATACCGAAAAAGCGATGGAAACACTTTCCAGCGTCCCGATTTCGATTCACTGCTGGCAGGGCGACGACGTCATCGGCTTCGACGGGTCAGACTCACTCGACGGCGGTATCCAGACGACCGGCAACTACCCCGCAAAGGCACGAAATTTCGAGGAGCTGAAAGCCGACATCACTAAGGCGTTTTCCCTGATGCCCGGCAAAAAACGCCTGAATCTCCACGCCTCCTATGCCATCCTCGGCGCGGATAAGGGCAAGATCGACCGCGACGCCTACGAATCGCGCCACTTTGCCCCGTGGGTCGAGTTCGCGAAGTCGATAGGTCTTGACGGACTGGACTTTAACCCCACATATTTTGGTCATCCGATGATGAAGGACGGGCTGTCCCTCTCTTCTCCCGATGAAGAAACGCGCGCGTTCTGGATTCGCCACGGCATCGCCTGCCGCAAAATCGCGCAGTATTTCGCCGATGAAATGTGTTCCCACGCGCTGCTCGATGTATGGATTCCCGACGGTTATAAGGATGTACCCGCCGATAGGCTCACTCCCCGCCTGCGCCTTAAGGACAGTCTGGATCAGATTTTTGCCGAAAAGCTGCCCGACGTCGTCGACGCCGTCGAAAGCAAGGTTTTCGGCATAGGGCTTGAAAGCTATACAGTCGGCAGCAACGAGTTTTATCAGAACTACGCGGCGAAGAGCGGCGTCTGCTGCTTGCTCGACAACGGCCATTATCACCCGACCGAGGTCGTCTCCGATAAGATTCCGTCGCTGCTCGCCTTTTACGACAAGCTCGCCTTACACGTCACGCGCTCTATCCGCTGGGACAGCGACCATGTCGTCCTCTTAGAGGACGAGCTGAAAGAAATGGCAAAGGAAATCGTACGCAACGACGCGCTGGGCAAGGTACTGATAGGTCTTGATTACTTCGATGCCTCGCTAAACCGCATCGGCGCGTGGGTCACCGGTCAGCGCTCGATGCAAAAAGCTTTGCTTTTTGCATTGCTCATGCCGCACGATACCTTAAAGCAGCTTCAGGACGAGGCGCTTTTCGGCAAGCTCATGGTCCTCGGCGAGGAGCTTAAAATCCTGCCCTTCGGCGATATCTGGAACGAATACCTGAACCGTCAGGATCTGTCCGACAGCTTCTACGGCGAAATCGAAGCCTATGAGGCGGAAGTCCTCGCCATAAGACAATGAAAGTAGACGCTCCCCTGTCGGAAAAAGAAATAAGGGACGCGTTGCCCGCGCACTTTCGCGCCTGTTCGATCACGCTTTACGGCACGACCGACTCTACGAACACGCAAGCTAAAGCGCAAATTGCTTTGGGCGCGCCGCATGGCGCGATGCTGCTCGCCGAGGAGCAGACCGACGGGCGCGGCCGCACGGGCAAGCGTTTTTATTCGCCCAAAGGCGCCGGACTCTATATGAGCGTGATACTCCGCCCCGAAAACGGAGCCGACGCGCAGCTTTTAACCATAAAAGCCGCCGTCGCCGTCTGCGAGGCGGTCGAGACACTGACCGGTCTTTTTCTGAAAATAAAATGGGTCAACGATTTGTATCTTGACGGTAAAAAGGTCTGCGGCATTCTCACCGAAAGCCGTGACGGCGCGTATGTGGTCGGCATCGGTCTCAACTGTCATGCCGCCGCTTTTCCGGACGAACTCTCCGGTTTGGCAGATTCTCTGAATAGTATTGTTTCCCGCGGCGTCCTTGCCGCGCGCATATATGAAAATCTCCTGACGCCTGAAACGGACGTATTGAGCGCATACAAAAACCGGTCACTGATGTTCGGCAAAGAAATTGTCTATGAAAAAAACGGCGGCGCCTTTAACGCCGTAGTCCTTGACATCAACGATAAAGGCAATTTAGTCGTTAAGAAAGACACGGGAGAAACAGAAATCCTGACCTCCGGAGAGGTCAGGATCAGCGGTAAATGGTAAACGGAATTTAATTTTATAAAAATTTATCAATATTGACCCGCGCGATGCCGAGGCTCTTGTCGATATATCCCTCGTTGTCAAAGGCGAACGACGTGCCCGCCACGAGCGTATTGGCGCCGCTGCGGATACATTTGACGCCGTTGTCCACGCTGACGTTGCCGTCGACGGTGATGTCCTTGCCCTCGCCTAAGATCAGGCGCGTCGAGGCGATTTTGGTGAGCATGGCGGGAATGAACTCCTGCCCCTTGTAACCTGGCTCGACGGTCATGACCAGAACAAAATCAAGATATTCCTTAATATATTTGAGAACACCTTCATCTGCCGTCGGCGTAAGCGCGACGCCGGCCTCGATATTTGCCTCACGGATTCTATTGAGAAGCCTTACGGCGATATCCCCGTCGGAAACGTGGAAGGAGATTCTGTCACAGTCCATTTTTATAAACTCTTCGATGAGCATCTCGTTATTTTTCACCATGAGATGGACATCAAGAGGCAGCCGCGTTATCCTGCGGATGGCGCTTACGGTGTCAAGACCGAACGTGAGGTTCGGGACAAAGCACGCGTCCATGATATCGATGTGCAGCATATCGACGCCGTCGTCGGCGAGATGGTTGACCTCATCGGCAAGGTGCAGCAGATCGGCGCACATAATAGACGCTGAAAGATTACAATTCAAAGGGATGACCTACCTTTCTTAAATGGAGTACAGAGCCGCGACCTCAGAAGCGGTCGGCAGGGAGGCTATCGCCCCGCGGCGCGTCACGGATATTCCCGCGGCGACCGAGGCGTAACGCATCGCCTTGGATATAGGGA
>CAYYFY010000141.1:0-5702 GCA_964471035.1 uncultured Eubacteriales bacterium | reverse complement strand
CGGGGAGACGAATTTTTTAAGGCCGCCCTTCAGTCCGAGAAAACGGAACTGCGCCCCGTAGATAAGGAACATACTCATGAGCCCTAAAGCGGCGGTGACAGACAGATCCCGCGTGGGTGTGTCCAGACCGAAAATTCCGGCCATGTTGGCAAAGGCGATGTACACAGCTATGGTGAACAGCCACGGCGCGAAAGATTTCCAGTGCGCGCCGAGGTTTTCCTTACAGAAATTGTTGAAGGAGCCGACCGCCAGCTCCAAAAGCGCCTGCGGCTTTGAGGGAATCCTTTTCAGGCGGCGGGTCAACAGGATAGACAGAGCCGTCAACAGCGCCATAAGAATCCACGTCGCTATGACTGACCGCGGAACGGAAAACAGACCGAACACCGAAACATCCGGCGTACCACCCATGCTTTCGGCCAATGCCTCCTTAAGCTTGTGCAAACCCCTCACCCGCCTTTCATGCGGCATTATAGTCTTAAATTATAAAATTTGTGCTCTTTTGTAACTAAAGAAAATGAATCTTGCAATCTGTTTTTTAAAAGATTATACTATTTATATTGAATCAAATATCTAGGAGTGATGTCAATGCCCTCTTGGTTTCCCTCGTTTTTATTTTTCCTCGCGGGGACGTCTACAGGGGTTCTCTCCGCGTTAGTCGTCGGAAAAAGCCGCCGTAAAAAGAAACGGCTTAAGTTGCGCGCGCTCAAAGACCGGCTTACGCAAACAGAAGGCATCTTCAACACGCTGCATGAGGGCGTAATCGCCATCGACGACAAGGCGTGCCTGATTTACTGTAACCGCGCCGCCGCCGCACTCCTTGAGCTCGATCCCGAAACGGCGCTCGGTCAACCGATCAGGGAGGTTTTGCCCGGCTCGACGCTCGGCAGAATGCTGACGCAGCGCGTACCGGAATACAGTATTCCCTTGGTACTGGGAAAAAATGTACGCCTGCTGTCCGACCGCGTCCCCATCATCGAGGATGACCGGATAACAGGCGCGGCGGCGGTTCTGCGCAGCCGCTCGGACGCCGACCGCCTTGCCGAGGACCTGACGGGCGTGCGCCATATGGTCGATGCCATGCGCGCCTATACGCATGAGTTTCTCAACAAGCTCCACGTTATTTTGGGGCTTATCCAGCTCGGCGAAGCCGAAAAAGCCGAGGAATATATCATGGACGTGACCAGCGTCCACCGCAGCTCGGTCGGCGCCATTACCCACAGCATCGGCAATCCGTCAGTAGCCGCGCTCTTAGTCGGCAAGACGAGCCGCTGCAACGAATTGGGTATACACATGACCTTAAGACCGGAAAGCCATCTGTCAGCCGATGAAAACCTCTTGCCCGCGGAGGCGTATATCACGATTTTAGGCAACCTGATTGAAAACGCCATCGATGCCTTGAACCAGACCGGCGGCAGGCAGAAGGACATCGCCGTCAGTCTTATAGAGGACGGCGGCAGCCTGTTCATCTGCGTGGAGGACACCGGTCCGGGCATGAAGCCCGAAACGGCGCGGGACATCTTCAAAAAAGGCTTCTCCACCAAGGGACCGGAGCGCGGCACCGGCCTTGTCCTCGTGCATGAGGTGACAAAAGCGTATCAGGGAAGCCTACGCGTCGAGTCCGAACCGGGCGTCGGCACGTCCTTTTTTATTAACTTCGACCGCGAACCGAAGAAGGAGATAGACAGTGTATAATGTCGTCATCGTTGAGGACGACCCGATGGTCGCCATGCTCAACAGAAAATTCGTTGAAAATGATGAGCGCTTTAAGGTCACCGAGACATTTTCGTCGGGGCATACCGCGCTGCGCCGGCTGCTTAAGAATCCGGCTGACCTTCTCATACTCGACGTATATATGCCCGTCCTCACCGGCGCCGAGCTGCTGCGCGAGCTGCGCGCCTACGGCTCAGACATCGACGTCGTCATGGTCACCGCCGCCCACGACACCCAGACCATAAGCGAGCTCTTAAAGCTGGGCATCACCGACTATCTCGTCAAGCCCTTCACCGCCCGCCGCTTTCAGCAGGCGCTTGACACATTCGTACAAAGCCGCGCGCTGCTCGCCGAACAGAAGCGCATAAGTCAATCGGAGATCGACCGTCTGCTGGGTCTCCCCGCCGACGAACAGGATATCCCCAAGGGACTGCAGAGCAAAACCGTTGAAAAGATTTTAGACGAACTCAAAAACGCCTCCGGCGAGCTTACAAGCGAAGAGCTTTCCGTAATTACAGGATTGTCAGCGGTCACCGTGCGTCGCTATCTGAACTATCTTTTTGACATTCACAAGGCAGAAAGCCGCGTTAATTATGACACAGGCGGCCGACCGGCGGTGCTCTATCGTGCCTCAAAATAAAAAATTTTATTTTTTTGTGACCATTCCCTATGATAAAACGTGTTATGGATAAGGAGGTTTGAAGTGGGTGCATTGGTTTATGCGACTCCAAGCGTAGAAGAGCTATATGACCGCTACGCGGATATGTTGTTTCGTCTTGCTTACTCCGCCCTTTTTTCAAAAGAAGACGCGGAGGACGCCATTCAGGAGGTTTTTTCAAAATACTTAAAAAAAATGCCGTATTTCAGTGAAAGCGAACATGAAAAAGCGTGGTTCATCAGAGTGACTGTCAATCAGTGCCGCGACATCAGAAGGCGTCGCGCCATACGCGGTTATACACCGCTTGAGGAAATGACGGAGAGTCCGACTTATGAAAACGACTCCGCGGCTATACTTGAACAGGTATTTGCCCTACCCGACAAATACAAAACAGCAATAATCCTGCATTACTTTGAGGAGTATAGCGTGGCGGACATTGCATCGGCTCTGAAAATCACAAAATCGGCAGTCAAAATGCGCCTTTCACGCGGAAGAGACCTTTTGAAAACGGAAATAGACAAAGGAGGAGATGGTTATGTTTGATAAAGATGTAATTCATATGTATAAAAATATAGCCGCACCAGATTCACTGCGTGACAGAATTTTAAATCCGCAGTCACAGGCGCAGACACAGGACAAGAGAACCGGCAGCGTTCATATACTTCAAAAACAGTATAGAAGAGTTTACGCCGTCGCAGGATGCTTCCTATTCATTTTCTTATTTTCTCTTTCTGTTATTCGTTATAACAGCGTGTCTTTACAGATCAGCGAACAAGCAGATTTACCCGCCGTTATTTCGGAGAGCGACATTGCGGTCTTATTGGAATTAAATACCCGTAAGGAAACTGAAATAATAACATCTTCAGGTTACCTTTCGGCAATTGATTCCAATACAACACGGGGGCGCACCAAAGAGAAATCGCTGAGTATTTCAGACAAACAGAAAATTCAATGGATTTTTGAAGACGAATCAGAAACCGCCAATGCCTCAATTACCATAATCACAAACAACAAAAAAACAATTTATGCCCTGTCTTTTGATGATTCAAAAAACACATGGGTATTAAGAAAGAAGGATTAACTCATGAAAAAAACAATAATTATCGCCTTATCTCTGATAATAGCTCTCGGAGTTTTAGCTTCCTGCTCCAAAGACAATACCAATAATACGACCACCGGCGGATCCACAACCCTCGGCGAATCCACAACTGCCAACGGATCCACAACCGCCAGCGGATCCGCAACCACTGCGGAAAGCGGCGACAAAACCACGAATAAAAATACGACCACCGACAAATCCACAACCACCGACAAATCCACAACCGCCGGCAAACCTACAACCACTGCGAAAAACAACGACAAAACCACGAATAAGAACGTTACCGTTGGCGCTATTTTAAGCGCGATTAAGGCCGCGTACGGCAAAAATTATCTTCCGAATACAGAGATACCCGCCGAGCTCTTAGAATCGGAATTCGGTCTTAAGGCGAATATGTATAAAGAAGTTAAGGCCGAACAGCCGATGATCGGCACGCATGCTGACAGAGTTGTTATCGTAAAAGCAGCCAAAGGCAAAGCGGATGCCGTCGAAACCGCTCTTAAGGCTGCCAAAGAGAGAAAAATAAGCGATTCGATGCAGTATCCTATGAATTTAGCTAAGATCAGCGCGACTAAGGTCGTCCGCAACGGGGACTTCGTATGTTTCCTTTTGGTGGGTGCTGTTGATGAAAATATGGACGCCAACGAGGCACAAGCGAAGAAATTCGCGGAAAAAGAAGTCAATAAGGCAGTCAAAGCGTTTAACGACCTTTTTTAATTAACGGGGGACAGCAATGGTATTCAGCAGCTTAACTTTCTTATTTTACTTTCTGCCGACACTGATTATTATTTATTTTTTAGCGCCGACCCGCCTGAAGAATCTGGTAATGATTATAGCAAGTTTCGTTTTCTATGCCTGGGGCGAGGTTCGATTTGTTCCGGTTATGCTGCTGTTATCCATTGTGGATTTCGTATGCGCGAAGCATATGGAGAAGAACCGGGAAAACAAGAACAAAAGACTTATGTTCATGATAATCGCGGTATGCTGCAACTTGGGTGTACTTATATTCTTTAAGTACACCAATTTTATTATGGGCAACATATTCGGATTGTTCGGTATGGAATCTCCGTTTGTTCAAATCATTCTGCCCATAGGCGTATCCTTTAACTCATTTCAGTCCATATCCTATGCCATTGACGTATACAGGGGCACGACGAGCTGTGAGAAGAAATACTATAACTATCTCACCTATACCACACTGTTTCCACAGATTATAGCCGGACCTATCGTCCGATATGTGACGGTGGAAAATGACCTGGACGATCACATACTGAACCGTGACAGCTTTTCAATCGGCATGCGCCGCTTTATCATAGGATTAGGAAAAAAAGTTCTGATCGCGAACAATGTTGGGCTTATATGGAGCCAAATATCAGAGGGAACCGCCGGAGAAGCGTCGGTGCTTTTATATTGGATAGGCATCACAGCATATACATTTCAGATATACTTTGACTTCTCCGGCTATTCCGACATGGCGATAGGGTTAGCGAGGATATTCGGTCTTACGTTTAACGAGAACTTCAATTACCCCTACATATCCAAAAGCATAACGGAATTCTGGCGCCGCTGGCATATCACCTTGGGATCGTGGTTTCGCGATTATGTGTATATACCCCTCGGCGGCAACAGATGTTCAAAGCTCAAGCACCTCCGAAATCTGCTTATTGTATGGGCATTGACAGGATTCTGGCACGGAGCCTCCTGGAATTTTATCCTGTGGGGGTTATACTTTGCGGTGTTGCTGATTGCGGAAAAATACTTCATGTTAAAGCTGCTCGATAAGCTGCCGGTCGTGTTCAGACACCTGTATACCCTTTTCCTTGTTATGATCAGCTGGGTGATCTTCTACTTTGAGGACCTTGGCAAGATTGCGCTCTATCTAAAGGGAATGTTTGGGCTAAACCATATGGCGTTGTATAACGAACAGTCACTGTATTACCTGTTGAGCTACGGAATCCTGTTTGCTTTAGCCGCTTACTTTTCTACGCCGCATTTCAAGAAAGCACTCATCGATTCCACGGAGAAGACGACCAAAAGACCCGTATTCGTCCTCGCCGCCGTCGCTTATACCCTGGTTTTCTTTGCGAGCGTTGCCTATCTGGTGGACAGCACCTACAATCCATTTTTATATTTTAGATTTTAGCGAGGCGAAAAAAGTTAAAAGATAAATCTTTCAACCCGAAGTTTTGTCCTTTCGTATCGTATGTAAAGATACGAATCGGCTTCGCCGACCGG
>CAYYFY010000140.1:0-5714 GCA_964471035.1 uncultured Eubacteriales bacterium | reverse complement strand
AAACCTTCTTAAATGATTTGAACGGGTACGAAAGTACCCGTTCAAGTTTTTAATGGTATATTTCGGATATTCACCGCAGTTATACGCTTTTCGCAGAAAAGCCACTAAATTCTCTTCTCTCTTCACTTTTATCTCTTAACTGAAACCATGATAATGATAGTTAATAAATATATATTGATTATCAGTATTTTCCGTGTTATAATCAACCCAAACAAAAAAAGAGGTGCTTAGTATGAAACGCTATTCAACAATGATTCTGCGTTTGGCTGTCTTTGCCGCCGGGGCGGTCATAGCCGCCCTTTGCGGCGGCGCGGCATGGCTGGCGTTCGTGAAAATGGAGCCGTCTTCCGTATATTATGTCTGGGCTTACGTCTTTTTTGCGGGCGTATGCGCGGCTGCCGTGCCGTATTTTATCGCATTATACCAGTCATTCAGACTGCTCAGGTATGTCGACGAAAACCGTGCCTTTTCGGGGGCGTCGGTCAAGGCGCTTCAGGGTATCACGCGCTGCGCTTTTGCGGACTTTTTGATCTGCACGGGGGCGGGACTGCCCTTTTTCTACAAAATAGCGGATATAGACGACGCGCCGGGCCTCATGCTTATTGGCATGGCGGTATCCGGCGTCGCGTTCATCATTGTCGTGTTCGCTTCCGTGCTGAACCGTCTTTTACAGGACGCCATCGCCATGAAATCCGAAAACGATCTGACGATCTGAAAGGAAACGCTATGTCCATTATTGTCAATGTAGACGTCATGCTCGCCAAAAGGAAAATGAGCGTCACGGAGCTTTCAGAAAGAGTCGGCATCACGATGGCTAACCTGTCCATACTCAAAAACGATAAAGCGCGAGCGATCCGCTTCTCAACGCTTGAAGCCCTTTGCAGGGCGCTTGACTGTCAGCCCGGAGATATTTTAGAATTCAAGAATGATTGATTTGCGCCAGCAGCTCTAGGGCGCTCTGCCGCGTGTTTTCTAAAGCGGCGCGCTCAGCGGCGATACTTACGGCTGCGGCGGTATCGTTCAATTTCAGCGCTTCGTTTTCAATTGCCGTCAGCGTTTCGTACACCATGATAGAATTGTCCGTCATCAGCGCGTCCGCGCCATTTTGAGTTAAATACAAGGCGTCCTCGGCGCTGTTTACCGTCCAGTACTGTGCCGCGATGTCGTTTTTATGCGCGTAGTTCATAAGTTGCCTTGTACCGAAATCAACGATCTCAAGCCCCCAGGGCATGACGTTTTCTCCGTAGGGAAGCTGCAGCGCGGAATAAGTGGCATTTAGCTCCGCGAAATCATAATCCATGCGGGCGTAATAATAAAATTCAAACACTTCAAGGATACCGGCGGAACGTGTGATTTCCGGATATTTTTCCGCGATATACACGCTGACCGTAGGTGCAAAGGTTGCGAGAATGACCCTGTCGGTCATATTCAGTTCATTAAATATCCCAACAAGCTTATCGGCGCACTGCATACCCCAGATGCCGGGGCTTTTTATTTCAATGATGTAACGGTATTGTTTATCGCCGCTGTTTTGCTCCGCGTATTCGAGAATCGTCTTAGCCGATACGACGCGAAGATTTTGGGGAATCGCCTCTCCCCTGAGTCCCCGGTACGGATATTCGCCGTCAATGCTGAAATTTTCACCGAGGTTTAAGCACTGGAGCTCCTCGAGAGTGTGAAAATACGGCGTGACATCTGAATAGCCAAAGGCTTCCGCGGCGTTGCTCGTATCGTCATAGGTCAGGTCGTGGAGCAAAACCAACTCGCCGTCAGCCGTGATCTGCACGTCAAACTCAAACACGTCCGCTTTGACCGCATCGGCGTTCTCGAGCATATACTCAAAAGCCATCAGCGTATTTTGCGGAGTGTACCTGCCTCCGACGCGGTGCGCGGAAATCAGCGGCTGCCCGTAGGGCATGATATACGGATTCTGCGCGTTTTCGTTGATGACGACGGGCGTGTCGGCGGCGTCCCCTAAGGACATGGTGGATAGAACGTACACAAGAGAAATCATCAACACAAGATACTTTTGTAAGGTGGCCAGCATAAAATTCACTTCCTATATACAGATTTATTTGATATACTATATGAACGCGACACAGCGAATATCGTATCAGAAGGATTCGGTGAGATGAATACAAAAGAAATCGCGCGTCTGGCTTTAAGAGAAATGAAATCCAAATCGAGCCATTCCTATAAGGAGACCGGCAATAAGTTCGATCACGGGCAGCGGGTGGACGTTATGCTCGGGCGCCTTGCCGTCATGCTGAAAATGGAACCGGTTTCGGATACGCTCCTTATAGCGGCATGGTTTCACGACATCCTGAACGGTCAGGACGATCACGCCGCGCGCGGAGCGGACAAAACCGTTTCTCTGCTGAAGGACTTATGCACCGAACAGGAGCTCGGCAAAATCCATACCTACATCACCCTGCACGACAGGCGCGACCTAGAGGGACTGACGCCGGAGGTGATGCTGCTGCAGGACGCGGACCTGCTCGACCATTACGGCTGCTTTGAAATTTGGAGTGTGTTTCTGTACGCGCGGCACAAGGACTTATCTATGCTTAAAACGGCAGAGCTGCTGGAGCACAACTACTTTGACTCCTTCGAACGGGAGCGCGTCCGGCTGCATTTTGATATAAGCAGAGCAATCTACGATGAAAAACGGGCGTATATCAAGGAGTTTATCGACAGGATGCTCCTTGAGAGCCGCGGCGAATTGATAATCAGTTCCTGACCGGATGATGCACCGGTATCGTCGCCTCGGTAATCCCGGCGAAAACGTAGCCGTGTTTTTCAGCGTAATCGATGATCATCTGTACGGCTTTGGCTTTTTCAGCTCCGTTTCCCGTATCGTGCATGAGCACGATGTTGCCGCGGTTCTTGCGTAAATTGTACACGGTGTTGTTGCACAGGCGCGACGCGGTCACCTTGCTGCCGTCGGTGTCGCCGCTGTCGATGTTCCAGTCGAAGTAGAGGTACCCGGCGTCTGACACTTTTTTGGTCAGCCGGGTCATAATGCCCGGATTATAGGCGGAAACCGTGTTCGAGCTGCCGCCCGGACAACGCAGGAGCGTCGGTGTATAGCCGGTCAGCGCGTAAATCTTATCCCGCAGGGAATCGACGTTCTTCATAAACGCCTTTTCGGATTTGTAAATGGTGTAATAATCGTGGGAATAGCCGTGAATAGCCAGTGTATGCCCTTCGCGGACAATACGCTTGACGAGCGCGGCTTTTTCCTTGGTATTAAAATTTATGATGAAGAAGGTCGCCTTGACGTTGTTTTCCTTGAGCGCGTCGAGGATTTGCGCCGTCGCCTGGTTTGACGGACCGTCGTCAAAGGTCAGGTAGATGACGTTGCCCTTGACCGATTCGGGCGTGACGACCTTGACTGTCCGCGTTTCTACGACGGTGTTGCCCCTTTTATCGGCGGCTGTATAGTTGATGTAGTAGGTGCCCGCCGTGTGTGTGTTGACCTCTCCCGAAACGGTGACGGAGCCGGTAACATCGCCGTCACAGCGGTCTTTCGCCGTAGCGCCCGCATCGGTGAACTTTTTACCCCGCACGACAATCTCGCTCTTATACCCTTTTAAGGTGACGACCGGCGGCGTTCTGTCTTCGATAAGAACTGTCCTGTTGAGCGACGCGGTGTTGCCGGACGGGTCGGTTGCCGTATAGGTGATGACCATCCTTTTATCGGGATCGCCGGCACTGCTCGTTTTGACCTGTGCGGTCACATTGCCGCCGATAGCATCGACCGCCTTGCAGCCTTTTTCCTTATAATCTTCATAAAGATCGACAACTACCTCGTCGGCGCCTTTCAGCGTGAGTACCGGCGGGGTCGTATCGACGACTTTGACTTCCCTTGTCGCTCCATACACGTGATACCGGTACCGAAAGGTATAATTGACCGGATATACGCCCGGCGCGGCGGTATCGACTGTGTTGTCCACCGAAACGATCACATCAACTTTCTCGCCGTTAAAAGTCGTCACGGTGACACCTCTGTCGATATAAGCATGACCGGCTTCAACGGTTATTTTCTCCCCGCCGACGACCTGTATATCCGGCGAAAACAGATACGCCGAACAGGCAATGTCGGCAACGCACAACACAGGGACGATAATTGAAAAAATAATGAGATTCCGGCGCGTCCTTTCTCTGGCAAACAATAAAAGCGACAATAAAATCGCCGCCAGCATCAGCACTGTTTCGGCAATTTCTATGGCGTATTGTTCAAAAAAAATCCGCATATGTTTACCCTCGGTTCGTTCTGTAAAGAGTATAACATAATGCGGAAAAAATACAACGGGAATTTCAAAAATGATATTTTTTTGTAATGTTATGTCATTTTTTCCTGCTTGGTCTTTTTGTCAATGACGTGACGGGAAGAGAGCTCCTTTTGCACGTCGGCGACGGTTATGCCGCTCTGTGCCATGAGCACGAGCACATGATACGCGAGGTCCGCGATTTCGTATACCGTTTCCGCTTTTTCTCCAGCTTTGCCCGCGATGATGACCTCAGCCGATTCCTCGCCGACTTTTTTAAGGATTTTGTCAAGTCCCTTGTCAAAAAGATACGTCGTATACGAGCCCTCTTTGGGATTTTCCTTTCTGTCTTTTATAAGCGTCTCAAGCGCTGAAAGTGAAAACGGTCCGGTATTTTCTTCGGACGAGAACACCTCATTATAAAAGCATGACTCCTCCCCTGTATGACACGCCGGTCCCGCCTTGTCTACAAAAATCTGAAGCGCATCCTTGTCGCAGTCGGCAACGATCTTCACAATTCTCTGAACGTTGCCGGAAGTTTCGCCCTTGCGCCAGAGCGTTTGGCGCGAACGCGAATAAAAGCAGGTTCTGCCCTCCTTGATACTGATCTCAAGGCTTTCGCGATTCATATAGGCAAGCGTGAGCAGACGCCCGCTTACAGCGTCGGTGACTATGGCTGGAATTAAGCCGTTTGCGTCGAATTTCAGTTCGTTTGCGTCCATATCACACCATCCTCATATTGATGCCGTTTTGGCTTAAATACGCTTTCAGCGCGGGAATTTTGATTTCCCCGAAATGAAACACGGAGGCGGCAAGTCCCGCGTCGATGTCGGGAAGCTGCCTGAACAGCTCCAAAAAATGCTCCGGACTGCCCGCGCCGCCCGAGGCGATGACGGGTATGTCTACGGCTTTCAGGACAAGCTCGAGTAGCGGCAGATCGAAGCCTTGTTTCACGCCGTCGGTATCGATGCTGTTGATGACGAGCTCCCCCGCGCCGCTGTCCACTCCGCGTTTTATCCACTCAATGGCGTCAAGCCCCGTATCAATGCGTCCGCCGTTTTGAAAGACGCGAAACGCGCCGCCGACGCGTTTCACATCAACCGACAGCACCACGCACTGGCTGCCGTAACGCAGCGCGGCTTCCCCTATAACAGACGGGTTTTTAATAGCTCCGGAATTGACGCTGACCTTATCCGCGCCGCAGTTCAATACCCTATCAAAATCGGAGACGGAGTTGATGCCGCCGCCGACAGTCAGCGGAATGAATACCGTCGACGCCGTTTTGCGCAAAATGTCCGTAAACAGCGCTCTGTTCTCAAAGGAGGCGGTGATATCGTAAAACACGAGTTCATCCGCGCCGCTGTCGCTGTAGTACCCCGCCATCTCTATCGGCGAGGATACATCTCTTAAGCCTTCAAAATTGACGCCCTTTGAGACCCGTCC
>CAYYFY010000139.1:0-5785 GCA_964471035.1 uncultured Eubacteriales bacterium | reverse complement strand
GGCGGGGTCTTTATATTCGATCCATGAAGCTACGCACTCCGGCATCCCGCCGATGATGAGATAATAATTATAGGCGTCAAGCAGTCTGTTGTGGAATATTTCCTCGATACGCTGTCCCGGTGCGACGGCGTCATAATAGGCATATAGCGCCGGATCAGAAGCCTCCAAAAACTCGGCGAAGGTCAGCGGCGACAGCCGGAGCAGGTTGACCATGCCGACCGGATAGGATTGCGGCTGCGCCAATAGGGTTCCGAGCAGGCTTCCGGCGGCGATCACATGGTATTCATTCGCTTTTTCTTTGAAATATTTCAAAGAGTTCAAGGCGCTCGGACACTCCTGCACCTCGTCGAAAATGAGCAGCGTCGTTTGGGGATTGATTTTTACACCCGATAATAACCCAAGCAGCTCCACGATGCGGTGCGGGTCTTTATTGGTTTCAAAGATGGATTTCAGTTCTGTCTCCTCGTCGAAGTTAAAATAGCAGAAATTATCATACCCGATCCGACCGAACTCTTTCATCAGCCAAGTCTTGCCGACCTGCCGCGCGCCCTGAATAATCAGCGGCTTGCGGTCGGCGCTGTCTTTCCACGCCATCAGCTTTTCCAGTCCCGCTCTGTACAAAAAATCACCTCCGACTGTTTGCGATGAAAACAATATACCATAGTATTATTACTATTTCAATACAATTTACACGTTTTTAGAGGTTTTTTAAACTGATATTACACACTTTTAGGTATTATTTACCTGTGTTTTTACACACTATTCGGAATTTTAAAAAGATCGGCTCGTTTTGATCCGATTTTTTACCGCAGAAAAACACAGTCAGGCACGTTTTCAGTTATCGGCGCATACTCTGATATGTAGGAATTTATAGGAGGTTACGCGTATGAGAACATTGCGGCTTGGTATGTCCGGCACGGATGTGATGCAGCTGCAGGCGCTGCTTAAAAAGCTCGGCTTTGACCCCGGCGAGATCGACGGCGTTTTCGGACCCGCTACAGAACGCGCGGTCAAGGCGTTCCAGCGGCGGTTTGCCCTGACTCCGGACGGCGTCGTGGGAGCGAGGACACAGGCGGCGCTGATGCCGTATCTCTTAGGATACGATACATACGCCGTGCGCAGGGGAGACACCATCTATAGCATTGCCCGGGCGTATGGCACGCAGCCTTGGCGCATCTTAGCCGCCAACCCCGGGGCCGACCCCAACAACCTGCGGGTGGGGCAAAAATTAATTATTCCTTTTAACATCAACGTTGTGGACACCAATATCGACTATACCTACGGCATTATGGAAACAGACCTTACGGGGCTGAAAGCCCGGTATCCGTTTTTAGACGTCGGCGTCGCCGGAAAGAGTACCTTGGGGCGGAATCTCTACTATGTGCGGATAGGGCGCGGTCCGCACACGGTTTTTTATAACGCCGCGCATCATTCACTGGAGTGGATTACGAGCGTCGTGCTCATGAAATTTATTGAGGATTTCAGCGCCGCCTATGCCTCCGGCACCAATCTCGCAAGCTATAATCCGAGGGATATATGGAACCAAAGCAGCATCTATCTGATGCCTATGGTCAATCCCGACGGCGTCGAGCTTGTCCTGAACGGGCTTTCGCGTGACAATCCGAATTATAACGAGCTGATCCGGTGGAACAACGGCAGCATGGACTTTTCAAACGACTGGCAGGCCAATAACAACGGCGTGGACTTGAACCACAACTACAACGCCCGATGGGAGGAGTCCAAAGACGCTGCCGAGGCAATCGGCATCACCGGCCCCGGACCCACGCGGTACGGCGGCACCGCGCCGGAATCCGAACCGGAATCGCGCGCCGCGGCGCAGTTTACAAGAAACTACGATCCGCGGCTCGTGTTGGCGTATCATTCTCAGGGTGAGTTGATCTTCTGGAACTTTATGAATCTCGCGCCGCCGGTGGCTCTGACAATCGGCGAGGCGCTTTCGGCGGTCAGCGGCTATACGCTGACGGAAGCCGAGGGCATCGCCTCGTATGCCGGGTATAAGGACTGGTATACGCAGGATTTCCGCCGTCCCGGGTACACGGTGGAAGTCGGCTTAGGAAAGAATCCTCTGCCCATCAGCCAATTCCCGCAGATATACAGGGACAATCTGCCGCTATTACTTTTAGCCTCGGTAATTCCGACCGAATAAAATACGAACCGTAGGTTCCTTTAAATCTGACATCTGACATCTGATGTCTGAAATCTTTTTATTAAAAGCGCAAAACAATTATAAACATAGCAACTTTTTAAATTCGTAATGCTTTTATTTAGATAAAAAGCGACATATCCGACTCCTCGGCGTTGGCGAGCATGCCCGCCGCGCCGGAGTATTCCACGCCGTCGATGAGTTCCTCTTTACTGATACCCATAAGGTCCATGCTCATCGAGCAGGCGATCAGCTCCACGCCGCTGTCCTGCGCCATTTTAATCAGCTCCTCGATGCTGCTGACGTTCTTTTTCTTCATGATTCCCTTAATCATTTTGCCGCCCATGCCGCCCATGCTCATTTTCGAGAGCTTGAGCCTTTTGGCGCCGCGCGGCATCATGCGGGCGAACATTTTAGAGATAAAATTCTTTTTGACTCTGACTTTTTCGGGGCGGCGCAGGATATTTAGTCCCCAGAAGGTGAAGAACATACTGACCTTGCGCCCCATTGCCGCCGCGGCGTTGGCGATGATGAAGGAGGCGATGGCTTTGTCGAGGTCGCCCGAAAAGACGATGATGTTTTTCTTGTCGCCGCGCCCCTGCGCCTGCGGTGCGTCGTCGGAGGCGCCCTTCTTTATACGGGCGACGCTGACGCCCTTATTGCTTTCCATGCCGAGCAGGACGTTGCCGGTGCGGCGGCAGAAGCCGTCGATGTCGCTGGCAAACGCCGGATCGGTTGTGGAAATCTCGATAGTTTCTCCCTCATTGGCGTCATTAAGGGACGCGGCAAGCTTGACGATGGGACCGGGACAGGCTAAACCGCAGGCGTCGAGCGGAATGATCTTCGAGCTTGGCGCGGACGGCTCGGGTCTCTGCGTTTCGGTATCGACACTTGCCGCTTTGAACGCCGCTGTCGCGTGCGGAGCGTAAATCGACTGATACAACCGATAACCGCCGCTGAAATTGTAGGCATCATACCCGTTCTGTGACAGTATACGCGCCGCGATATAGCCCCTGAGTCCCACCTGACAGGTGACGTAGACCGTCTTGTCCTTCGGTATTTCGTCTATCCTGCCGCGCAGGGAATCGAGCGGAATATTGATAAAGCCCTCGATATGCCCGTTTTCGTATTCCATTGGCGTGCGCGTGTCGACGAGCATCACGCCGCCGTCGCGCGGAAGGCTCTGCACGTCGTGCCAGTGGAATATCTTGACTTTATCCGTCAGAATATTCTCCGCGACATAGCCCGCCATGTTGACAGGGTCTTTTGCCGAGCCATAGGGCGGCGCGTAGCACAGCTCAAGCTTTGTCAGGTCAAAAACAGTCATATTCGCGCGGATAGCCGTCGCCAGTACATCGCAGCGTTTGTCCACGCCGTCAAAGCCGACAATCTGCGCGCCGAGCACCTTGCCGCTGTTATTCTCAAACAGGAGCTTTACCGACATATTGACCGCGCCCGGATAATAGCCCGCATGGCTGGCCGAGTAGGTAAAGGATTTCTCATAGTTAAGCCCAAGCCGTTTGGCGGTTTTTTCGTTGATGCCGGTCGAAGCTACGGTCATGTCAAAGACCTTGAGAATCGCCGAGCCCTGCGTACCCGTATAGACGCTCGCGATACCGCAAATATTGTCCGCGGCGACGCGCCCCTGCTTATTGGCGGGGCCCGCCAGCGGCGCGAAGCCCTTTTCGCCGGTTACGAAATCGACGATTTCCACCGCGTCGCCGACGGCATAGACCTCGGGGATATTGGTTTTCATATGCGCGTCGACAATGATCGATCCGCGTGCGTTGACGGCGATGCCGGCACTTTTAGCGATCTGTGTTTCGGGTTTTACGCCGACAGCCATCACCAGCATATCGGCGCTTATCTTTTCGTCGCCCAGATCGACTATCAACGATTTGCCTATTTCCAAAACTCCGCCGACAGAGCTTTTGAGCTTCAACGCGACACCCTTGCTCTCGATATGGCGGTGCACGTCGCACGCCATGTCGTAATCAATCGGCGGGATGATCTGATCGGCGCCCTCGACGATTGTCACCTTCAGTCCGAGCGCGGCAAAGTTCTCCGCGGTTTCCAACCCGATAAAGCCGCCGCCGACGACAATCGCGCTCTGCGGGCGCGCGGCGGCGATGTATTTCTTGATCCTGTCGCTGTCGGGAATGGTGCGCAAGGTAAAGACCTTGTCGGAATTCATACCTGAAATGTTCGGTATGGCAGGCTCAGCGCCCATCGAGAGTACGAGGCGGTCATAACTTTGTGCGTATTCCTCGCCGGTCTGAAGATTTTTAACCATGACCGTCCTGTTCTGCGTGTCGATGGCGACAGCCTCGCTGTTTACCCGCACGTCGATATGAAAGCGGTTATAAAAGCTTTTGGGCGTCTGAAGTGTCAGCGCCTCGCGCTCTTTGATCTCCCCGCCGATGTAATAGGGCAGACCGCAGTTGGCAAAAGAGATGTAATCGCCTCTCTCTAAGATGATAATCTCAGCCTGTTCATCCAGACGGCGAAGCCTCGCCGCCGCGGAAGCGCCGCCCGCGACGCCGCCGACAATGACCGTTTTTATTGAGTTTTCCATGTATAACCCCCGCTTTCGATATATTACTTCTGCACCTGACAGTAGGCAATTATTGTGCCGTATTTTTGTTGTCAGGCAAGGCGACCGAACCTGTTCATAATTTGTTTATGGGCGGGTTTGGTCAACGCCGCATGACGACAAAAAGACAAGCAGGAATGTCTACTGCTTAGGTACAGGAGTAATTGTATATACACGCAAACAGCGGGGATGCTTGTCCCCGCTTTTGTGATACGCTTTGTCTACCGGATCATCTGAAGGATTTCCTCTTTGGGGCGTACGCCGACCGTGCTTTTAACGGTCTTGCCGTCCTTCACGAATACGAGCGTCGGGATGCTCATGACCCTGAACTGACGCGCCAGCTCCGGCTCCTCGTCGACGTTGACCTTGCCGACCTTGACGGCGTCTGTTTCGTTGGCGATTTCATCGACGACAGGCGAGAGCATACGGCACGGACCGCACCAGCTTGCCCAGAAATCGATGAGAACGGGCTTCTCTGAAAGGACGACCTCTTCGTTAAAATTGGCGGCTGTTATTTTTACTGCTGACATAATTGACACTCCTTTGTTTTTGATTAGGTTATGGTTCTATTATATCCATTTTCCTGTCGTTTTCTGTGATTCAATCACCATGGATTCCGACAACGTCAAAGCCGAGCGCCAAAACGGTTTCGGACAATACCTCGTCGGGCAGTTCTCCGTCAAAAATGACTTCGGCTTTTTTAGCGCTCAAATCGACCGCCGCTTTGACGTCGGGCAGCGCGTTCAGGGCTTTTTCGATCCTCGCCGCGCAGTGCTGACAGCTCATCCCGTCAATGATTATAGTTTTCCTCATAGCTGTTCTCCTCTTTAAATCTAACATCTAACATCTAAAGTCTAATATCTTACATACATACCTTCTGCTTTTTCTTAGCTCTGCTCAATCTTAACGCATTGCTTACCACGAACACCGAGCTGAAACTCATCGCCGCCGCGCCGATCATCGGGCTTAAGGTGATTCCCCATAACGGATACAGAACGCCCGCGGCGACGGGAATGCCGAGCGCGTTG
>CAYYFY010000138.1:0-5791 GCA_964471035.1 uncultured Eubacteriales bacterium | reverse complement strand
AAAATGAATATCTCGGGTCGGACGCCGACCAAAAGTCCGATAGCGCCGCTGACCCGAAATATTTCTTCGTGTTTATTCCGCAGAGTCGCTGCTCTCTCTGACGAGAGCGTTGTTTTCTCTGAAAAGAAACGATATGCACCAGATGCCGGCGATGGCGACCAACGAGTAGACTATCCTGCTGATGATCGCCGCCTGACCGCCGAACAGCCATGCCACGACGTCAAATTGGAAAATGCCGATGGCTCCCCAGTTCAGAGCGCCGATGGCTACAAGTACAAGCGCTATCTTATCCAACATATATTTCAACTCCTTTTGTTTTTTGCTTTTGTTAGTATTTGCTTTTTCTCATTCGATATGCGGTGTTTCGCAGGTATTTTTTTCCAGAGAAAAACGAGGTGCCCTATGCTCTGTTTTATTTTCGGACGCGCGGGAAGCGGTAAAACAACATATCTGCAAAATATGGTGCGAGACCTTGCCGATCGCACGGCAAGCGGTGAGCTTGCCGATACTGAAGGCGAGGCTCCGCTTCTGATTGTTCCCGAGCAGTTTTCTTTTGAGACTGAGCGGGATATGCTCGCGCTTTTAGGCGCTTCTAAAATGAACCGCGTAAAAATTACGAGCTTTTCGCGTCTGGCGTCGTCGGTATGCGGCGAATACGACAAAACGGAGAAACCGCACATTACGGATGCCGAACGCGCCGCTCTTATGAGTATGTGTATCGACGAGCTGAAGGATACGCTGGAAATCTACGGAAAATATAAAAATTCACCTGAAATTCTAGCGCAGCTTGTCGGCGCGGACAAGGAATTGCGCCGATACGGCATCGAAATCGACGCGCTGCTTTTAGCAAAAGAAAAAACGGCGGACAGTATTTTAAAATCAAAGCTCAATGAAATCACATTGCTCTGCGAAACGTACAGGGCGATGCTTTTTAATTCCTACGCCGACGACACGACACAGCTTGACCTGCTTGCGCGCCTGATCGCCGAAAATAATTTATTCAATGACAGAACCGTCATGCTTGATGGTTTTCGCGGCTTTACCGCGCAGGAATCGCGTGTTTTTGTTGAATTGTTAAAAAACGCGCGCGCCATCTATATCACAGTCTGCGCTGACGGGTTCAAGGACGGCGCGGACGGCTTTAACGCGTTTTACCATACGACGAATTTCGCTAAAAAACTGCGCGCGGCGGCAATGGAGAACGGCGTTACAGTCGCGAAGCCCGTGTATTTGCCGTCGGAGGTCGTCGCGTATACGCGCCCCTACAGCGAACCTGTAGCCGCTCTCGAATACGCGCTGTCGACGGACGACGAAAAACTTTATGAGGAGCAGACCGACTTAGTCACCTTAGCCGCCGCGGCGGACATCGCCGACGAAAGTGAGTTTGTCGCCTGTGAGATACGCCGTCTGATTCGGGAAAAGGGCTATCGGTGCCGCGACATTTGTGTCATAGAGCGCACCGAGGGGACATATAAACCGTTTCTTGTAAACGCTCTATGTCGCTGCGGTTTGCCCGTGTTCAACGACGCGCGCCGCCCCCTTTCCGAAGAGCCGCTGATCGCCGCCGTCTATTACGCGCTGGAGAGTATCGTTAAGAATTTTTCGTCGCAGAGCCTGATGCGCTATTTGAAAACGGGATTGACGGATGTCGATTTGTATGATGTTTGCCTTGCCGACAATTACACGGTCGTCTGGGACATCGACGGCGTTGCTTGGAAAGAGGAATGGACGAACCACCCGTCGGGCTTAGGCTATGCCATGGACGAAAAGGCGAAAAAAAAGCTTTCAAAGCTTAATGGTATCCGCGAACGGATCATCGCGCCGCTTTTAGAACTCAAAAACGCGTCAGACGCGGACGGGCTGACTGTCTCTAAAGCGGTCTTTGCCTTCATTGAAAAGATGGGGATGGCCGAGCGGCTGTACGCGCTTGCCAAACGCGCCGAGGAAAACGGCGAGGGAGACGCGGCGCGGCGCGAGCAGGAGGTTTGGGACGCGCTGATTAGCCTTCTTGAGCAAACCGCCCTGCTGCTCGGCGAAAAGCAAATAACGCTCAGGCGCTATACTGAGATTTTCGGCATTCTCTGCGCCGAAACGACACTGGGCGTCATTCCGCAGGGACTGGATCAGATCACGATAGGCGCGGCGGACAGAATCCGTACCGGCGACTTAAAGGCTGTCTTTCTCGTCGGCGTAAGCGACGGCGTATTTCCCGAAAATATCGTGTCCGGCGGCGTGTTTTCGGAGACCGACCGCAAAGAGCTGATGCGGCTCGGCATAGAGATGACGCTGCCCGTTGAGGAGCGTGCCGCCGAGGAGCGTTTCATCGCCTATGGGGCGCTTATCGCCGGTCAGGACAGATTGACCGTTTCCTACGCGCAGAGTACGTTTCAAGGCGAAACGCAAAAACCCTCCGAGATTGCCGCGTTTATCGAACGCGTTTTTCCGCATTGCCGCAAAATAACAACCCGCGCGCTTCCGATAAACGAGCGTATCGAAAGTGGGCAGTCTGCTTTGAACGCTTTGGCTATAAACTTAGACGGCGGAGTTTTTACCGAAAGCTTAAAGCTGTGTCTGTCAGAGTATGAGGCGTACCGCTACCGTTTAAACGCTCTTCTTTATGCTGCTGAGAAGCCTGAAGCGGTCATCGACGAACCGCAAACGGCTAAGGAGCTGTTCGGCGACAATATCCCGCTGTCCGCCTCAAAAATCGAAAAGTATTATTCCTGTCCGTTTATGTTTTTTTGTAAATACGGTTTGTTGGTTGACGAGCTGAAAACCGCCGCGCTCGATCCGGTCAGCAGCGGACTGGCCGTCCATTTCGTGCTCGAAAAGCTGCTCTCCGATTTGTCGCCGGAAGCTTTGTCTGCGCTATCCGATGATGCGCTGACTGAGCGTGTCAAGGCGCTTTTGGATGAGTTTTTAAACACGAATATGGGCGGCGAAAAGGGAAAATCGCCGCGGTTTCTGTCACTGTATTATACATTGATAAAAACAGTCACGACGGTTCTCGCGCGCCTGAAAAACGAGTTTGCCGCCGGTTTATTTGTACCGGTCGGGTATGAGCTGTCCATCGGCGGCGACATTGACGCGTACCGTCTGCCGCTGCAAAGCGGCGGGAGCGTTTCTGTCACGGGCAGCATTGACAGGGTGGATATATTTGAAAAGAACGATACTAAATACATACGCGTCATCGACTACAAAACAGGGGTAAAGGAATTCAAGCTGTCCGATGTGCTGCAGGGGCTCAATCTGCAGATGTGCCTGTACTTGGCCGTCGTCGGAAAAAACGGTGCGCCGCTGTTTGGGGAGACTGTACCTTCGGGCGTGCTCTATCTGCCGTCGCGCGCCGGTTACGAGTCGCTTATGTACGGTAGGGATCCCGCGCCGGAGCAGATTGAAAACCGAAGAATTACGAGCGGCAAACTGTCGGGTATGATCTTAAATGAACCCGACGTCATCGAGGGAATGGGTGTCAGAAAACTTCCCGGCTATCTGCCCGTCAGTGAGAAAAAGGGCGAAATCGTCGGCAATCTGTATACCGCCGCGCAGTTCGGAAAGTTGATTAAAAAAATTGACGGCCTGCTCACCGGTATGGGTGAGGAGCTTGTTGACGGGCGCATCCCCGCGCTGCCGTCACAGTCGGCGGGGGATAAAAGGCCGTGCCGTTACTGTTCGTATACGGCGGTTTGCGGGTATGAGGAGGGCGATCCCGTTCGCGACATCGACGCGCTGACCCATGCCGATGCGCTGCGCAGCCTTGAGGAGGAATATTTCGATGAGCGGTGAAAGACAATGGACACCCGACCAGCAAAAAGCCATCACCGCCAGAGGCGGCACGCTGTTCGTCAGCGCCGCGGCGGGTTCGGGCAAGACGGCGGTGCTCACCGAGCGCGTCGTCGGACTCATTGGGGACGACAGCGCGCCCTGCGACGCCGACGAGCTTTTAATTGTCACCTTCACGCGTGCCGCCGCCGCGGAAATGCGCGAAAAAATCGCCGCCGCACTCCGGCGCGAGGCGGGTAAACCGGAAAAAAAGCACCTTAAAAGGCAGCTGTTACTGCTGCCCTATGCCGACATCTGCACCATGGACGCCTTCTGCGCGAAAATCGTCCGCGAGCATTTCGCCGCCGCGGGCGTTTCGCCTGATTTTAAAATGCTCGGCGATGCCGAGGTCGCCCTTCTTGAGGGGAACGCCGTCGCCGAGACGCTCGAGGAGATGTACGGCAACGGCAGCGACGCGTTTTTAGAGCTTACCGCCCTGTTTATGGGCGACCGCGGCGACGCCGGTCTTCTCGAGGTCATCTTAAGGCTGTACCGTTTTTCGCGTTCCTATCCGTTTCCGGAGCGCTGGATCGAGAGTACGCGCGCCATGTACGCGCCGGACGCCCCTTTGTGGGACTCGGTCTGGGGTCAGACGGTCATTAAGCATATCGGGGAGTCCGCCGATTACGCGGCGGTGCTGTACGGGGAGGCTTTGGAAGCGGCGCGGCAGGACGAAAAACTTACCTTACATTACGCGCCCGCGATAGAGAAAGACCTCGAACAGCTTTCTAAATTGAAAAAAGCGTTATCCGATAAAGACTGGGACGGCGTGATAAATACGGTCAACCGGTTTTCCTTTCTGAGTTTGGGCAGCGGCACGCGCGATGTCGGGGAGAACTTAAAAAAATACGTTAAGGAGCGGCGCGACAAGGCGAAAAAGGTTATTGAATCGCTCAGAGCCATGGAGCTGCCCTCCGAAAAAGACCATCGTGCAGACATGGAAGAGTTAAAGGAGCCTGTCGGGCTGCTGCTCGACGCCGTGATGCGCTTTTCGGAGCTGCTCGCCGCCAAAAAAGAACAGGAGAACGGGTACGGCTTCGACGATATTTTACACAAGGCGATTCTGCTTTTAACAGACGAAGAGGGGACCCGCACGCCCTTGAGCAAAAGCTATGCAGCGCGGTACCGCGAGATTTTGATCGACGAGTATCAGGATACCAACGAAGCGCAGGATATGTTGTTTCACGCGTTGTCAAAAGACGGCAACAACCTGTTCTTTGTCGGCGATGTCAAGCAGAGCATCTACCGCTTTCGCTTAGCCATGCCCGAAATATTCCTGCGCAAAAAGGAGAGCCTGCCGCTCTATGAACCGGAGGTTTTTCCGTCGCAGATCATTTTAGACCGCAATTTCCGCAGTCGGGAGGGAATTTGTCACGCGGTCAATCATGTGTTTTCCCGTCTGATGACCAGACAGAGCGCGGGACTCTCTTACGCGGGAAACGAATACCTCGTTCCGGCGGCCGGTTATCCGGCTACGGAAGAACCTGAGACCGAGCTGCATATTTTGCGCTGTCAAAGGGTGCAGAGCGCCGACAACAAGATAGTACAAGCTGAATACGCGGCGAAGTATATCGCGGACGCGCTTCATTCCGATTTGGAAATCATTGAAAACGGCGCGCCGCGCAAGGTGAAGCCCGGCGATTTCTGCATTCTGCTGCGCAGCGCCAAGGACAATGCCATGAACTATTATACGGCGCTGAAAAGCCGCGGTATTCCGGCGGTCTGCCCGACGGACACGCCGTTTTACGCCTCAAGGGAGATAGCGTTTATCTGTTCGCTGCTTTTTGCCATCGATAATCCGCTTCTCGACGTGCCCCTGGCGGCGACACTCCTGTTTCCCGTATTCGGCTTCACCCCCGGAGATTTAGCGCGTATGCGCCTGCGCGAGCGGACAGAGCCGCTGTACACGGGTCTTACGATCAGAAGCGCAGAAGGGGATAGTAAAGCGATGGCTCCCGTGCGGAAATAT
>CAYYFY010000137.1:0-5793 GCA_964471035.1 uncultured Eubacteriales bacterium | reverse complement strand
GCAGATTTATGTCCCGAAAGGTTCCATATGCGCCTTTGCCTACAACTACACTCTTTTCAAGCAGGTGCTTACCAACGATCAGTATTGGTATGAAACGCCTCTGCCACGGAACAAGATTGAAATGTATTTTCTGGGTTCGCTGGCAAACAGACAGGCAGGCATGTATTCCATCAATAACCGGAACACCCAGGCGGTCACGCTGGATCTGCAGACAGGCAGCGATATCTATCCCGTCACCGTTCCCGCCGGCAGCAAGGTATATTTCCTCGCTCCGAGCGGCTATGAGGTGATGGCCACCATGCACGACGACCCGGAAAACCCGTTCATGGTCATAAGCCCGCTGCTCACGAAATGGCACGGCGCGGCATGGGTGACGGCCGAGCCTTTGGGGTTTGATGATACGACCGCTGCCTTTGAACTGCAAAACAACGACGATACAACGCATTCCGTCAAACTGAAAAATGCCGCCGGCGTTACCCATGCGTACACTCTCGCCCCTTATGAACACCGGCTTGTCACAGTGGAAAAGAACGGATGGGATATTTATATGCAGCTTTCCCCGATGCCCCAGCCCGATATCACGGGATGGGTGGAGGACGGTTATGTGAAAATCAACAGCGTCAGCCCCGCCGCGTCGGTTTGCCCGTTGCGGCTCTCGGCTTCAACGGCTTTTATGGGCACGTACGGGAACAGTGACTCATCACTCTATGTCGCGGGCGGCGGAGCCTTTACGGCGGTTTCCGATAAGCCGTGGCTTATCGTTACCCCCGCTTCGGGTATCAGCAGCGGCAGGCTGACCTTAACGGCAGAAGACAATCTCAGCGCCTCGTCGAGAAGCGCCGTCGTAACCGTTTCTGACGGCACGACTACAAAAACCGTAACGCTGACTCAAACCGGCCGCGGACGGGGCAACGCCTTAAGCTTTGACGGCGCGGACGACTGTGTAACCGCTCCCGACAACGACGGTACGATACTCGACGCCTTTACAATAGAAACATGGGTAAAGTGGAATCCGGACGCATCCGGCGTTCAGTTTCTCTGCGCGAAGAACACGGAACAGATGGAAATCCATACGACCGCGCAGAACGGCCTGCGCTTTATTCCGACGGCGGGCGTATATCTCGATTCGCCGGCGGGCGTGTTGCCGACGGGCGTATGGACGCATATAGCGGTTGTCTATAAGCCCTCCGAGGGGCTTGCGAAAATGTATATAGACGGGGACGAAACAACGCTGACAAACAACGGTCCGAACCCTGTCACTTCAAGCCTGACGGCTTCGGATTCCGCGTTTTACATCGGCGTACGCGGCAACGGCTCGTACGGATTTAAGGGCGTTCTGGATGATTTTTGCGTTTGGAGCCGCGCGCTGTCCCAAGAAGAAATCCGTCAGAGTATGATGGGGCTGACAGACCCCGCCGCGCAAACCGGCATGGTGAGCGAATACACCTTTAATCAGGGAACGGCAGAGGAAGACAACGCCGGCGTAACCGTGCTCATAGACGAAGCGGGCAGCTATAACGGCAGTCTTTCAGGCTTTGCCCTTATAGGCGCATCCTCCAACTGGGTAAAAGGCGGCGCGAGTACGGGCTATCGCGCCGTGACGGTATCGGCCGATCCCGCTTTGGGCGGAACGGTCGGCGGCGGCGGAGTCTACTATGAGGGTTCACAGGTTACTTTGACCGCGTCGGCGGGCAGCGGATATGCGTTCACAGGCTGGGTGAAAGGCGGCGTACCGGTTAGTACGGATTTGGCGTATTCGTTTACCGTGGATAAATCGGATGTTGCCCTGACCGCGCGCTTTGCTTTTGGAAAAAACCTGGCGGTCAAGACGGTCGGGGATACGAAGCTCCTGATGACCTTCAGCGCGGGCGCTGATTTATTTACTCTGCTTGGTATCAGCCGCGGCGCTTACGGCGCGTTGCCGTCTGTCTGCCAGAACGGCACGATCATAGCGCCGCGGTATATGGCGGCTATGCGCGCCGTCACGGGGCAGACCACGCTTATTTTCCCCGCGTCGGCGGGTGTGGGCACCGATCCGCTCTACGCGGTCATCGCGGGCGATTGCTGCGGCGACGGCGCGGTAAATGTAATCGACGCGGACCGCGCGTTAGCTGCCGCTGTCAAAGCATACGCCTTTGTGAACACGGGAGCCGGTCAGGCGCAAAAACAGGCAGCCGACGTAAACGGTGACGGCGTCATCGACGCCCTCGACGCGTTTTGCGTCGGGCTTGCCGCTTTTGGACATACAACGCTTGAATAATTCAACGCACGCCTTCGATGTGCAGAAACCGCGCTTTAGCGAACGTATAGGAATTCAGCGGACGGTTGTGCGCGTCGAAAGTGTGTGTGGAAATGTAGATTGTATCCATACTCGGCGCGCCGTCGATTTTCGTGACAATCAGGCTGTGATAAAACATGCCCGCGGCGTCGCCGAGCTGGATTAAATCGCCAAGCTCTATAAATGAAACGTCAGTTTCGGCGGCGAACGGACCTGTGGACGCGTTTGTCGTTAAAAATTTGTGCAGGAACTTGACCGCGCTCCACGCCGGAGCGCGGTTATTCGCGCTTATGAAGTACCATCCGAAGGTTTTCGTGTAATTCATGCGCCCCGCTCCGGCGTAAATACATTGTGAAGCAAAGTTGGTGCAGTCGCCGCCGATGTCGGAAAAATCGTAAAACCGCGGGTTGCGGCTAAGCGCCCATTTATCGGCGTAGGCGACGGCATTTTGACGGTCATAGGGAAAAACGGCAGGCATGAAAAATCCCTCCACTACAGTTTATGCGAAAAAATGCGGGTCGTTCGCCTTATCCGACTGTAAACGGATTTAAATATTAAAAACATTCAATATTTGGTGCAAAATATAAAAAAATTCTTGCAATTACACTTGTAATTGTGTATACTCTTTTGGGTAGCACGTTACAGATTGTATACACGCCAAAAAAAATGGCGCGTGTCGTCGTGTTATGCGAAATATTTTATTGGAGGAAGAAGTATGAAGGTAAAACTAAACTGGTTCGCAATTTTTGTCGGTCTGCTGGTAACGCTGTTGTCGGTGATAGGCGTATTTGCTGTCGCGCATTCGGGCGTTGACTGGAGCACCTGGAAACAGGCTACATCCATGATGTCCGACGGCGGCTACAATTTCAATGAAAAAGTTGTTGAGGGCAGCACCATTCGTCAACCCTGGTGCACAATTTCTTCGTTGTTTTATGTGTTTGCCGGCGCTTTTATGATTTGTGTGCCGTATACGGCGAAAACAAAAGGGTTGTCGATTTCATCCAGCAAGGTGCTGCGTATCTTATTTGGTCTCTCCATTATAATTACAGGTCTTGGCAGCGCTTTTATGCACATGTCTATGACCTTTATCGGACAATTTTTCGATGTCGCGGGAATGTATCTGGTATCGGTTTTCATTGTCATGTACGCGTTTCGCAATAAACCGAAATTTTCAACCCCGATTTTCGCGGGTTCCTACATAGTCATCAACGCACTGCTGCTCTGGGCGCTCGTATACGCGCCTAATTTGCGCAGAAACCTGTTCCTTATCCTCATTCTTATCGGATTAATTTTAGAACCTGCCCTCAATCGCAAGCAAAAAGGGTATACCTCCGATTTGCTGCTTGCCGCCGCGTCGTCGCTGCTGATGGGCTACATTCTCTGGCAGCTCGACAATTACCTCGGCAATGTCAGCCCGTTTGGAACTAATGAACTGCGCGGCACATTCTTTAGTCAGACCGGATTTATGCAGGGACATAATTTCTGGCATATGTTCGGCTCCATAGCTTGCTATACGATTTTCGCGCATTACAACAAAACATACAGAGCAGCCCATCCGGAAGCAATACCGGCGAAAGAAAAAGAGAAAGAGAAAGTAACCGTATAACAATAAAAATTCCGGCGGTACGAAAACCGCCGGAACTTTTTTATTGGGTGATGTCGAATATATTTTTATCGTAAATAAATATGATGTATTGACCTGTTTCTAAGGTGCGCGTCGCGCTGTTCAGAAGTCCGTTGCTGCTCCCGATGAGCTCGGTGTTTTCCATGGTTGTCAGAATTAAAAAATACTCTGCCTGTTCGGGAATATCGTCATACCATGTTTTGTTTGACTGATAGGTTTTCATTGTGACCGCGCCGTTCTCAATGTTTACATTACGCACCTTGACCTTTGAATCAGAAATCATCGTAATCAGGTTGGCGTTCCAGAAGGAGGCGTATCCGTAGTTCAAACCGTTATCCTGAAGGAATTCGGACAGCGCATAGGATTCTTCATTCGGTTTTTCGGCGTTTTTAAGACTGAGGACGGAATAAAAGGTGATGAGTCCCGACAACACAAGCGGAACCGCCAAAAGAGCGGTCAATCGGCGCCTGTCAACGTTTTGATACAGGGTCCGGCAGAGAATGAGCGCCATAACGACAGATGTGCAGATAATGGGGGATAGGCGCCACGAACCTCCGGAGAGCTTCCCGAAAACAAAGGCGATTAAAACAAGCGCCGTCAGCGTCCAGTGGATAAACACCATAACGCGGGAAAAACGGTCTGAAAGGCGTTTGTACAGAACCGTCGTCACAACGGGCGCGGCAACTAAAACCAGCGCGGCGCCGATACGCAGCAGATTGAGTATACCGTTAAAGTCAAAAAGCGGATCATTCTCTAAGGGCACCGCGCCGAGCAGCGAGAGCCAGCAGGGGAGAATGTTCATCATGTTCCCCGACCAGTATTCCGGAGCGGAAAAGGTGGAAAACGCGCTCTGATAACCCGCGACGATGTCGCCCTTAAGCTTAAAGCCCAGTGCGCTGCCCGCGGCGACAGCCGACACCATGAGCAGCAGCAACCCCATAGTGCGGTTATCTTTACGCTTGTCAGGTTTTTCATCGAAAGCGAAAAAGCGTTCGCCGAGGATTCCCGCCGTAAAGGGGAGAATAAACAGCGTCAGCGTCTCAATATGGTTGCAGGCGGCAAGCGCGAACCATAGGTAAAACGGAATCAGGCGTATGTAATAGGAGCGTCTTTCTTTTGCTTTCAGCACAGAAAAGGCAAAGGCGGCGCCCAAAAATAAAAGGAGTATGCCTAAACTGTAGTAGATGATGTGCTCCCAGAACATCTCACGCAGCTTTGTGCTTGAGGAAAGCGTTAAAAGCAGGATGGATACGCCGAAACAACGCCACCGGAGCGTCCAGTCCATCGCCCGAAACAGAAAATACGCCGCCGCCGTAAAAATAAGCAGAAAAACCAGCATACCCGCAATGTTGGCTTTGAGACCGACCCCGAACAGCGCGACGAACGGCAGCATAAGAAGCTGGCCGCCGAACGGCAGCAGACAGGCGTAATCAAAGTCGGGATTGAACACAGCTTTCCCGTCAAGGCTTGCCTCTGCCCACACAATGGTGTCGGTGCAGTCGGAGGTGTAAAAATATCGTGAAGGAACCAGAATGTACCACGCGACGAGCGCGACGGTAAGGACCATGAGCGCGATACAGGCGATATCCGCCGTTCGCCGCCGCGCAGGGGCGGTCATATGTATTTTTTTCAGCGCGTTTGGAAAAGAAGGCATAGAAAAGTATCCTTTCGCTGTTTTCACTATATTTATACCACAATATTACAAAAAAAGCTTAAGTTAATAAAAATTTAATAAATTTCTTGCTCAACTTGTTTTACGGATCGTATTGTGATAAGATGAAAAAAACGGGGAGTTGAGTTTATGCGAAAACAACGAAAACGCTTTTTCTTTTCGGCGGCGGCGCTGCTGCTGTCGCTGCTGACGGCATTTTCCGGCTCGGCACTCACAGCG
>CAYYFY010000136.1:0-5858 GCA_964471035.1 uncultured Eubacteriales bacterium | reverse complement strand
GACCGCCGCGGCTGTGGGCATCTACCGCTACCGGCTGAAATGGTTTAAGACCTCCGTCCTCACCGTTACGAATATCCCGATGATGAATCCGGAAATCGTGACCGGTATTTCGATGATGCTGCTGTTTGTCTTTGTCGGAGCGCTCCTCGGCAAAACCGGCGTTTTGGGCTTTTGGACGCTTGTTATCGCGCACATCACCTTCAATCTGCCGTATGTCATACTGTCGGTATTGCCAAAGCTCAGGCAGACGGATGTCCATCTCTCCGAAGCGGCGCAGGACCTCGGCTGTACGCCGATCCGGTCGTTTTTTAAGGTGGTCGTTCCGGCGATCATGCCGGGCAGTGTTACGGGACGTATCATGTCTTTCACGCTGTCGTTCGACGACTTCGTCATCAGTTATTTTACGAGTGGACCGACCTCGCAGACACTGCCGATCTACATTTTCGCCATGACGAAAAAACGCGTCAGACCGGATGTGTACGCGCTCTCAACCATTATATTTGTTTCCGTGCTCGCGCTGCTGATTTTAATCAACGTCACGCAGGCGCGGGGCGAAAAAAAGAAAAAGGAAATCAGGCGTGTTTAACGCTTAGGGCGTATTTGGTTCGATTCACGCCGCCTTATATGAAAGGGGATATACCATTGAAAAAAGTTTTTGCCGTCCTTGCCGCCGCCGCGCTGTTCATGCTCTCCTTCGCGCCCCTTGCCGTCGCCGAAACGACGACGGTGAAAAAAAAGGATTACTCCGATTTGAAGGGTACGACTCTCAATGTGTTTAACTGGGGCGAATATATTTCGGACGGTGCGGACGATTCGCTCGACGTCAACGCCGAATTTGAAAAGAAATACGGTATTCATGTCAACTATACAAACTATGATACCAACGAGACACTCTATACCAAGCTGACAAAGAGCGGCTCCAATTATGACGTTGTTATCCCATCCGACTATATGGTTCAGCGTTTGATTGCGGAAGGGTATCTGGAAAAGCTCGACTTCTCAAACATACCAAATTATAAGAATATTCTCAAGAAGTATAAGAATTTCTATTACGATCCGGACAATATGTATTCTGTTCCGTATACCTACGGTATGCTCGGCCTTATCTACAACAAAAAAATGATGGATTCTTCTCCGGACCGCTGGTCGGTTATGTGGAATGGGCAGTACGCGGGGAAAATCCTGATGATCGATAATCCGCGTGACGCGTTTGCCATCGCGCAGATGATTCTCGGACAGGACGTCAATACGACCGACAAGAACGAGTGGAAGGCGGCCGCCGAGCTGCTCAAGGAACAAAAACCGCTTGTCAGTTCTTATGTTATGGACGAAGTATTCGACAAAATGGTGAAAAACACCGCCGCTATGGCGCCATATTATGCCGGCGACTATCTGACGATGGCACAGGATAACAAGGACTTGGGCTTTGTATACCCCAAAGAGGGCACCAATATTTTTATTGACGCTATGTGTATCCCCAAGGGCGCTCAGAATAAGACCGCCGCAGAGTTGTATATCAACTTTATGCTGCAAACCAATGTTGCCGTCGCCAACGCCAACTATATCGGTTACGCTTCCCCGAACAAGACCGTACTGACTTCGGATGATTACGATTATAAAGGCAACAAGATACTCTATCCGGAAGATCTCGGCACATATAATATTCAGTATTATGAAAATCTTGACGCGGATACGATCAAGCTGATCGATAAGCTTTGGGGGCAGGTTAAGGCGGAGGGAAACGAGAGCTATACGGTGTATATAGGTCTTGGTGCCGCCGCGATTGTCGCCGGAGCGCTGGTCGTGTATTCGGTCGTGCGTAAAAAGCGCCGCCAAGCCGATGTTTAACAGACTTTCGACAAAGAAAGAAGCCGCCCGCGGGCGGCTTCTTGAATGTTATTCGGACGTCTTGAAGCGGTAGATTCCGCTTTTCAGAGCGGTGAAAAAGTCCTCGTTTGAGCGGATGTCGGTTTCAAAGAACATACCGCCGGCGCCGCCGTCGTCGGGCTGGTGGAAGTCGGAGCCGGCTGTCGTCAGCTTACGGTATTTTTTTGCCCATAGAGCGGCGATCTCGTTGTTTGAATTGTGGCGCGGGTTGCCGTTAAAGGTTTCGTAGCCGTCGAGATAATCAGGGTCCGCGAGCGTCATATCACAACGAAACGGATGCGCCTGAATGACGAGCAGACCGTTTTCCTTCGCCAGCGGATAAAAGGTTTTAAGCGAGAGAGCGGTCAGCCCTTCGTTTTCGCGCAGGAATTTTTCGGTGATCCCGTAGACAAGGTAGTCGTTGTCGCTCTCGTCAAAACAGATTTCCATGCCGAGAAGCACGAGAAAACGTCCGGCGGCTGCTTCGACGGCAAGCTCATAGCCTCTTAAAAAATAATCAACCCATTCGTCCCAAGTGTGCAATCCCGCTTTTTTGAAGGTGTAGCTGGTGAAATGGTTGGTCAGAAAGACGGTTTTATAGTTCAGTGACGCGAAAATATCTCCGAACTGCGGGGCGTAGCAGCGGGCGCAGCGACTTACCTCGCTGGTGTGCGCGTGGGTTTCTACAAGGTATTTTGACAACGATAACATCTCCAATCGAATTAAAAGTATACCTTAAAAAACTGAAAATGTCTATTACCACTTGAAATATTTTGAAATAATGTTATTATTAAATGTATAAAATTTGGAGGCGGGTATATGAATAAACTAAAAATAGCGATTATCGGTACCGGCGGTATTTCCCACGAGCATATAAACGGGTATCTGCAGAACGAAAATACGGAGCTGTACGCGTTTTGCGACATCAATGAAACACAGCTGAAAAAAATGTCCGAAAAATTCAGTATCCCGTGGGAACGCTGTTTTCTTGACAAGGATGAAATGCTGAAAGCGCTGCCGGAAATCGACGCTGTCAGCGTAACCACCTGGAACAGCGCGCACGCTGAATGTACAATCGCCGCGCTGAATGCCGGAAAGAATGTTTTGTGCGAAAAGCCCATGGCAATGAACGCCAAAGAGGCGGCAGCCATGAAGGAGGCAGCCGATAAAGCCGGAAAGCTTTTGATGATCGGTTTTGTCCGCCGCTACGGCAACGACGCCGCGATCATGAAGGATTTTATCGACGACGATTATTTTGGCGAGATTTATTATGCGAAAGCCATCTATCTGCGCCGCAACGGCAATCCCGGCGGCTGGTTCGGCGACAAGTCCCGTTCGGGCGGCGGCCCGCTTATCGATCTTGGCGTCCACGTTATTGATCTTGTCCGTTATCTGACGGGCAATCCCAAGCCGGTTTCGGTTTACGGCGCGACCTTTCAAAAGCTTCTGAACCGCCCCGGCGTCAAATCGACAAAGGGTTATGTTTCGGTCAGTGCCGGAGATAAGGACATCTGCGATGTCGAAGACCTCGCCGCGGCGATGATCCGTTTCGACAACGGGATGGTGCTTTCCGTGGAGGCGAGCTTTTCGCTCAACCTGAAGGAGGGACGGGGCGACATCGAGTTCTTTGGCACCAAGGCCGGCGCCAAGCTCGATCCCGGTGTCGAAATATTCACCAACATCAACGATTATATGACGAACGTCAGCTTTGCGCAGGATACGGCTTTGAGCTTTGACGGTCTCTTCAAAAGGGAGATCGACCACTATGTAGACTGCCTTCTCGGGAAAACCGCTCCGAGAGCCCCCGCCGATGACGGTGTGGAGATGATGAAAATCCTTGACGGGATATACGAATCGGCTAGAACCGGACATGAAGTAATTTTATAATTGTAAACACTTATTAAGGAGTTAAAGATGAACGAAAGCGCTGATAAAAGCAAGCTCGGCGAATTGGTAATATCCGAAGAGGTCATCGCGTCCATCGCCCAGAGCGCGGCGCGCGATGTCGAGGGCGTCGCGTCCTTTGCCCAGAAGCCGGCAGATCTCATCGCCGTGTTGAAGGGGCTTGACGGCAACAAGTACGTCAACATTTCACTCGGCGACAACGACATCAAGATTTCGCTGTATATCGTCGTCAAACCGGGACATAACATCCAGACCGTCGCCGGTGAGGTGCAGAAAGCGGTCAAATCGACGGTGCAGAACATGACGGGCAAGGTCGTTTCCAAGATCAACGTGACGATCGCCGGTCTTGAAAACGGTTAAGAGGAGAATGTATGAACCGCCACGAAGCGAGAGAACAGGCCTTTCTGGTCGCGTTTGAGAAAGAGTTCAATAAAGAGGCCAACGCCGCGGAGTTGTATAAGCTTGGTTTAGAGTACGGTCTGCTTGAGGAAAACGCCTTTTCCGAAAGGCTTGTCGTCCTTGCGGACGAAAACGCCGAAGCGCTTGACAAAATCATCGAGGAGAACTCCATCGGCTGGAAGGTCGGACGCCTGCCCAAGGTGTCGTTGGCCGTTTTAAGACTGGCCGTCTGCGAGATGCTTTATGTTGAGGACGTGCCCGTCAGCGTGTCTATAAACGAAGCCGTCGAGCTCTCTAAAAAATACGCGACACCCGAGGACGCGGCGTATATCAACGGCGTGCTCGGCACTGTCGCGCGCAAGAATGAAATAAAACAATGAGCGTTCATCTCGGTATCGACACGAGTAACTATACCACTTCAACGGCGCTGTTTGACAGCGAAGCGTTCACGATAAGGCAGGTGAAGAAGCTTTTGCCCGTCAAGGAGGGCGAGAGGGGATTGCGGCAGAACGACGCGGTGTTTTGCCATACGGCGGCGCTGCCCGTCCTTTTGGAGGAGCTGCTGGTTGACGATACGCCCGACGCCGTCGGCGTCAGCTTTGCGCCGGAACGCCGCGATGGCTCGTATATGCCGTGCTTTCTCGTCGGAGAGGGAACGGGGCGCTCTATAGCCGCGGCGGGAAAAAAGCCCTTATACCGCTTTTCTCATCAGGAGGGGCACATCGCCGCCGCGCTGTTTTCAGCCCAAAGGCTTACTATGATCGGCACGCGGTTCTTCGTATTTCATGTCTCGGGCGGCACGACACAGCTTTTATTGGTTGACAAGGCGGAGGATACGCCTTTCGCCGTTATTCCGCTCAGCAGCTCGCTTGATTTGAAGGCGGGACAGGCGATAGACCGCCTCGGCGTCCGTTTAGGATATTCGTTTCCGGCGGGAAAACAGCTCGATCTGCTGTCGCAGGAGAGTAAAGAGGACTGGTATACCGGCGTTAAGGTCGTTTTAAAGGACGGCAGCTGCTCCCTGTCGGGGCTCGAAAACAAGGCGAATACAATGCTCGCCCAAGGTAAGGCTCCCTGCGACGCGGCGCGGTTTGTATTCGACAGCATCGCCGCCGCGCTCTGCGCCATGTATAGCTATGCGGTTAAAAACAACGGCGCGCTGCCCGTTCTGTTTGCCGGAGGCGTCATGTCGAACACGCGTATCCGCTCACTGTTGAGCGGTATTCCGGACAGCGTTTTCGCCTCGGCGGAGTTTTCGTGCGACAACGCCGCGGGAACGGCGATTCTCGCTTATCTTAAGGAGAAAAAATAATGTATACGCCGACACCGTCTGTTCTGACGGTCGCACAGCTCAACGGTTACGTCAAGGCGCTGCTTGAGCGCGATGACAACCTTTCCGCGCTTTTCGTGACCGGCGAAATCTCCAATTTTAAATACCACTCCAGCGGTCACCTGTATATGAGCCTCAAGGATAAAGACGCCGCCATAAAGACTGTCATGTTCCAGAGAGAAGCGTCGCGGCTGAAATTTATGCCCGCCGACGGTATGAAGGTCATCGTGCGCGGGCGTGTGTCGCTCTTTACGCGGGACGGGTCGTATCAATTCTATATCGACGATATGCAGCCCGACGGGCTGGGGGCGCTGAATCTCGCCTTTGAGCAGTTAAAGTAAAAGCTGCCAAAGTAAGG
>CAYYFY010000135.1:0-5920 GCA_964471035.1 uncultured Eubacteriales bacterium | reverse complement strand
AATTTCTATGCGTTATTTGACCATTAAGGTATGAAATTTTAATAAACTATTGACATAGACAAAAATTTGCCGATGTGGTACAATGCTGAAAACGACAGAAAAGCAGGGATGCATTTGGCCGCGCCGAGAAAAGAAAACATCCGGACGCTGGTGCTCGACACCATCGAGGAGCTGCTGACAAAGAAGCAGCTCTCCGAAATTTCCCTTGCCGAGATTGCCACTGCCGCGGGCATATCCAAGGGAACGCTCTACTATCATTATAAATCAAAAAATGAAATCCTGTTTGAAATCACCGACCGTTTTCTTGACCAGCAGTGGGACGATTTGATTGCGTGGACGACAAATCCAGAGAAGGACACTTCCCTTCACCGTCTTGTCCGTTATGTCATCGAGCGTGATATTTCCGCCCCCGCGGTACGCGTGCAGCTGCTTTTCGACGCGATGACAGGCAACGAGGAAATCCGGCAAAAGCTCGTGGAGCGGTATACGGCGTTTCAAAAAATTATTGCCGAGAAGATTGCCGAACGCACAAATGCCGTCGATTCCGACTATCTCTCCTGGCTGATTCTGCTTGTTTCCGACGGCTTGTTTATCCAGCGCATAACGGGCGGGAACGTGGATACCGAACGCTTCTTAGGGCAGACAATTGACTATCTGAAAATGATAAAATAATGCCTGCTTGTAATGTTCAGCAGGAATTAAAATAAGTGAATCGAGTAGAAAAAAGCACGCCGCGGCGTGCTTTTTCCATCATTTTTGCGAGAGCTTTTTGATGTATCTTTTGAAGAACGCGACGCCGTCCTCCAGCGAGGAGAGCGGGATACGCTCGTTGGTGCCGTGGCACGTCAGCAGCAGCGACGTACTGACGAGAAACGGAGAGTAGCGGTAGACATTCTCACAGATGTCCTCATAATTTCTGGCATCGGTGCCGCCCATGACGAGATACGGGGCGACGATATTTTTATCGCTCATACCGCGGCAGATGTCCTCAATAGCCATAAACGCGCGCGAATCGGTCGGCGAAATGTGCGAGGGCTCCTCCCCTTTAACAAGCTCGACCAGCGCTCTTTTACCGGCGACCTTTTTTATATGCGCCTCGACATCGCTCACCGTCATGCCGGGCATGATGCGGCAATTGACGATAACGCTCGCCTTCTGCGGCAGGACGTTCGGGGCGGGGCTGCCCTCTGCCTGGGTGACGGCGGTCGTGGTGCGAATCATACTGGCGGCGGGAGGAATCATTTTCATCACCGCGACGACGAGCGGACGCAGCAACCGTAAGTTACACAGGACGACGCGTACAGGATATGAGGCGCTGCGCCCGAGCCGATCGAGCAGCGCGTGCATGAGCGGCGTCATCTTTGAGGGAAATTGATGATTTTCAAGCTTTCGTATGATTAAAGCAAGTTCTCCGAGCGCGGAATGCTTCGGCGGCTGTGAGGAATGGCCGCCCTTGGCAAGCACGGACACGCGAAAATCCGCGTGACCCTTTTCGGCGAGGCCGATGCCGGCAAGGCGGCAGTCCAGCACGCCCTTCACGTTTACAGGCAAAATCGCGCCGCCCTCGTCAATCACGCAATCGAGCTTTACGCCGCGTGAGGCAAGCAGCGCGGCTATTGCCCTTGCCCCGCTGTCGCCGGCAGCCATGATCTCCTCGTCGTGCCCAAAGCAGAGATAGACGTCACGCACGGGAACGAAATCCTCCTCTAAGAGCGTTTCCACACTTTCCATGACGCCAATCAGATGGTTTTTCATGTCGAGCGCGCCGCGCCCCCAGATAAACTCGCCGTCGTTGACGCCGTCAAAAGGCGGATGCGTCCAATCAGAGAGCGTCCCCGCGGAAATGGGCACGACGTCCTGATGGGATAAAAGCGCGACAGCCGGCAAGGAAGAATCCCTGCCCTTCCAGCAATAAAGCAGGCTGGCTTCCGATACCTTTTCGAGCGTCAGCGTCTCGTGAAGCAGCGGATATGAGCGGTGTAAAAAGGCGTGAAACCGTTCAAATTCCGAAAAATCGATTTTACTTTTATCCCTGTCGGCAATCGTCTTGAATCTGAGCGCTTCTGACAGATTTTTTGCGAACCGCTCCGTGTTGACGCGTTCGGGAGCGAGCGTCTCTGCCGCTGTCTTTTTCGATTTAAAAAAGGCGGCGCGAATCAGCGTGATTATGATAAATACGCCGAGCAAAATCAGAAAACCGTAAAAACACTTCATTGAAATCCCCTCGCAGTCAAAGCCTATACGTTAAAAATAAAAGCGTCTTGTCAGCCACGCCTTAAAGCGTTTGTTGGTCTCCATTTCGCGGAAAAAAATCATCAGTCCTATACAGGACACCGCGATAATGAGCGAAACAAAGAACATCCGCCCGCCGCCGTAATACAGATGAATGAGCGCGTCGGCGACGAAGGAAAACAATGTAATATCCGCCAGAAAAATGTTGATGATCTGGAGCTTGCCGCGCTTTTTTCGCCGATACCACGCGGTAAAGATAAAGCTGAACAGCGAAAACACGAGTATGAACGGCAGGGCAAGCCTATAGTACCAGCCGTTTTCGCGGAACATCCAGAAATACACAAAGGCATATGCGAGCGCGCCGACCGTGTCGGTGGCAAGCAGCTTATAAATGGGAATCTTTTTAAGCGCCAGCGGCAAAACGGCGAACAGCCACACGATCAGACTCGTCGAAACGACATAAACACTCCAGCGCCCCGTAGCCGGCATAAAAAAATTGACGATCAGACAGACGACGTTCGGGATGAGCATAATGACGCTGAGCAGAAATGCCGTGTAGCGCTTTCGCACCGTCGGCGGGAGGACGATTCTGTCAGGATACGGCGGCGCCGCTTTACTTATGGACTCTTCCCCAAGAAGGACGACGGGCGTATCGCAAAGAGCGCACTTATCGGCGCTTTTATCAAGCTCCACACCGCAGCGGACACAGTATGACAATAGGATTCACCTTCCTTTATTCCCGATTGCTCTCAATCCGGACATGGACGCCGAGCTTCACAAGGCGCGTAAAGAATTCCCTCTCGATGTCGTTCTCTTTATAGATATTGTTAAACGCGATGGCTAAGGTATCCCCGCAGGTAACGGCGCTGAGACGCGCGCCATTCAAAATACCAGGACCGATGAGAAGCATCGCGTTTTCAATATATCGGTGCATTTCCTTTGGAATATCGACGACGCCGACATTGGTGAACACGGCGCTGACGGTGCGTTCGCCGGTCAGTGCGAAGGATGTATAAATGCCCGCCCTTTTAATAAAAAGCGGCAGCAGGCGCATGGGGACATTCCTCTCGAGCCCTAAGTTTTTCGTCATCATGGCGTTGAGCTCTTTTTCATTGTTGACGAACCGCAAATAAAGCGAAAGCTGCTTTAGTATCTCCTCGAACGGGTAATAGCCCATATTCGGGTCGAGCTTGAAGTTGTAAGCCAGTGAAAAATTGCGCAGCGTCTTTGACGGAAAATGCCGCCGCAGATTGACAGGTATCTGAACGCTCACCTTTTTTTGACGGCGTTTTTCGGCAAGCTGCTTTCTATAATGGATGTCGAGCAGGATAGCCGAGACAAGCTCGGTCACGGTGACGCCGTACTCTTTGGCCTTGTTTTTGAACGCCGCGCAGTCAATATAGCCGGTCGTGATATTGACATGATGGTGCGGAAGCCGCGCGCCTTTGGCGTGGTAGACAAAATCCGAGGAGCGTTTGTATTTTGCCTTGGAATCGGCAAAGCGTATAAACGCGTCCTCCATCTCCTCTTTTGAAGCGCTCTCATGAAGATCGAGCACCATGCCGCCCGCGGGGATGTCCGCGCCTAAGATGCGCAAATATTGAGCGGCCAGCGTCATGATAAAGACAAGTCCGCCGTAACCGTCGGTCAACGCGTGGAAAAACTCGACCGAAATACGGTTCTTATAATAGTATACCCTGAGCAGAAACCGGTTGTTTTCCTTGAAGCCGATACGGTGGCACGGGTTGCCGATGTCGTCCATGACGGGCGGGTACACGCCTTGGTGCTGTTTTTCAAAAAAGTACCAGAAAAAACCGCGGCGAAGCCGCACGTCAAAGCACGGAAAGCGGGGCAGCGTATCCATTAAAGCCTGTTCGAGCGCCGCCTTGTCCACGTCCTCACACAGTGTGACGGATTGGCGGAATATATTCGACCACCGGCTGGTATTCTGACCCGGAAAAATCTTTCCGGCGTTGTCAAGCTTATACCACGGACGGTTCTGCGCGGACGGCTTTTTATGTTCCATAATCTTTTACCTTAAAATCCGAACAGCGATAGCTGGTCGCTTTCGGGAATGTCCTTAAACGCGCCCGCCTCCTTGAGCGAGGCAATGACGGCCGAGGACGCGCCGGAGCGTATCTGAAAATCCTCTATGGACGAAAACTCTCCCGCCCCGTTGCTCTTAGCGGCAAACAACCCCTGGGCGGCGTTTACTCCGACGCCGGGGATCGACGAAAACGGCAGACGGATCGCGCCGTCCTCGGGAATGTATTTATCTGCCTCGGATTTGTACATATCGACGGGCAGAAACTCGATGCCGCGCGCCATAGCCTCATAGACAATCTGCATGATAGTCTCTCTGTCCCGTTCGATAGCCGACGCTTCGTTTTTATTCCTTTTTACTTCAATGGATTTCAGGAAAGCGAGCACGGCGTTTTTCCCGCCGTTGAGCGACGAAAAGTCGAGGTCGCCGCCGCGCACGGTCATGAAGGCACAGTAATATTCAAGCTTTTTATACACCTTAAACCACGCCAGTCGCAGCGCCGCAATGACATAAGCCGCCGCGTGCGCCTTGGGGAACATATACTTGATCTTCTGGCAGGAGTCGATGTACCAGTCGGGTACGCTGTGGTCGCGCATGATCCGCTGCATTTCGGGCGTCAGGTATTTGTCTTTTTTACGGACAGTCTCCATAATCGTAAACGCGTCGCTCTTGTCAAGCCCCTTGTGGAGCAGATAGACCATGATGCTGTCACGCGTGCCGACTACCTCGGAAATGGTGCAAACCCCATTTTTAATCAGCTCCTGCGCGTTGCCCGTCCAGACATCGGTGCCGTGGGACAGCCCCGAAATCTGGATAAGGTCGGAGAAGGACTGTGGTTTGGCTTCTTGAAGCATTTGGCAGACAAAGCCTGTCCCCATCTCGGGGACGGAAAGCGTGCCGGTCTCCCAGTTGATGTCCTTCGCGGTTACTCCGAGCGGTTCGGGCGAGATACAAAGCTTTATCAAATTTTTATCGCAGATATCGATATCCATGATGTCGATACCCGTCAGATCCAGTAGGTGCTTATACATGGTCGGCACGTCGTGACCGAGCTCGTCGAGCTTTAAGAGCGTGTCATGCATGGAGTTAAAGTCAAAATGCGTGGTGATGACGTCCTTATTGGCGCTGTCCGCCGGGTACTGGACGGGAGTGAAGTCGCAGATATCATACCCTTCGGGCACGACGACCATTCCGCCCGGATGCTGTCCGGTCGTCCTTTTTATGCCGGTGCACCCGAAGGCAAGCCGCTCGATCTCCGCCTTGGAAACCGTTTTCCCGCGTTCCTCGACATATTTTTTAGCAAAACCGAATGCCGTTTTATCGGCGATACAGGAGATCGTCCCCGCCTTGAAAACGTGTGTTTTCCCGAACAGCTCCTCGGTATAGCGGTGGGCGTGCTCCTGAAACTCGCCGGAAAAATTCAAGTCAATATCGGGCGCTTTTTCACCCTCAAAGCCCAAAAACGTCTCGAACGGAATCTCGTGCCCGTCCCGATTCAGCGGCGCGCCGCACTCCGGACAGATTTTCACCGGCAGATCATAACCGGAACCGACCTCGTTATGCGTAAAGAACTCACTGTACCGGCATTTGGGGCAGACATAGTGCGGCGGGAGCGCGTTGACCTCCGTGATCCCGGAAAGATAG
>CAYYFY010000134.1:0-5926 GCA_964471035.1 uncultured Eubacteriales bacterium | reverse complement strand
GTCGGCGATAAACGCTCTGGACGAAAACTTGGGAAGGCTCGTGTCAGCACTGAAAGCAAAGGGCATATACGATAATACCATTATCGTTTATACCAGCGACCACGGCTGTCATTTCAAAACGCGGAATATGGAGTATAAACGCTCCTGCCATGACGCGTGCGTCCATGTTCCGCTCGTCGTTTTCGGCGGCGCGTACAAAGGCAATGGAACAGACGACCGGATCGTCAGTTTAATCGATTTACCGCCGACGTTGCTCGATATGGCGGGTATCTCGATTCCCACAACCTACATGGGAAAATCACTTCTGAAAAACGACGAGCGCGACTGCGCGTTCATTCAGATCAGCGAATCGCAAATAGGCAGGGCAATCCGCACAAAAGAATGGAAATACGCCGTACGCGCGCTCGGCTCGGGATATACGGGGCATAAGTCGGCAGTCTATTTCGAGGATTACCTATATGACCTGAATAACGATCCCGATGAGCGGCACAACCTTGTTAAATCACCCGAACACGCAAAAATACGCGCGTCGCTACGGTCAAAGCTGATAAGAGAAATGACCGGCGCGGGGGAAGCGAAACCGCGCATTTGTCCCGCCGTATTCGTGCGCAAAAAATAATGAGACCAGAAGGACGAATATATATATGAAAAGAACTGAAATAACAGAGATTTATAAAACGCCCGAAGCGTTTGCCGATAAGACGCTCACCGTCTGCGGCTGGATACGCACTAAAAGGGATTCCAAGGCGCTCGGCTTTTTAGAGCTCAACGACGGCAGCTGCTTTAAGAACCTACAGGTCGTTTTCGAGGCGGGGAAGGTTTCAAATTTTGACGAGCTCTGCAAGCAGAATGTCGGCGCGGCGGTTAAAGCAGAGGGTGTGCTGCTAATGACCCCGCAAGCGGCGCAGCCGTTTGAGATCAATGCCTCTGCCATAACGATTGAGGGAGCGTCAACGCCGGAATATCCTCTTCAAAAGAAACGGCATTCGCCGGAATATATGCGTACCATCGGGCACTTGCGCCCGCGCGCCAACCTGTACGGCGCGGCGTTTCGCGTGCGCTCCGTCGCCGCCTACGCCATACATACCTTCTTTATGGAGCGCGGCTTTGTCTCGGCACACACGCCGCTGATCTCGTGCAGTGACTGCGAGGGGGCGGGGGAGATGTTCCGCGTCACCGCGTTTGACCTTGAGAATATTCCGAAAACCGAGGACGGCGCCGTCGATTTTTCACAGGATTTTTTCGGAAAACCCGCGTACTTAACGGTATCCGGTCAGCTTCAGGGTGAGATCATGGCGCACGCGTTCGGTAAAATCTACACCTTCGGGCCGACGTTCCGCGCCGAGCGTTCCTATACGCAGCGCCATGCCGCGGAGTTCTGGATGATCGAGCCGGAAATCGCCTTTTCCGATCTTTCGGACGATATGGAATTGGCCGAAGCCATGATTAAATTCGTTATCAATTTTGTTTTGGAGCGTTGCCCGTCCGAGCTTGAATTTTTAAACAAATTTATCGATACCGGACTGCTTGAGCGCCTCGAAACGGTCGCGGCTTCCGAGTTCGCCCATGTGTCCTATACCGAAGCCGTACGGCTACTCGAGGAGCATAACGACGCCTTTGAATACAAGGTGTCGTGGGGCTGTGATCTGCAGACGGAGCATGAAAAGTATCTGACCGAACAGATATTCAGAAAACCTCTCTTTGTCACCGATTATCCGAAGGAGATCAAGGCGTTTTATATGCGCCTCAACGACGACGGCAAGACTGTCGCGGCGATGGATATGCTCGTCATGGGTATCGGCGAGATCATCGGCGGCAGCCAGAGAGAGGAACGCCTTGACGTTTTAGAGCGGCGTATCGCCGAAATGGGGCTGGACCCCGAGGGCTACTGGTGGTATACCGACCTGCGCCGCTACGGCGGAACGCCGCACGCGGGCTTCGGACTGGGCTTCGAGCGTCTGATCATGTATTTGACCGGTATTCAGAACATCCGCGATGTTCTGCCATTCCCGCGCACGACCGGCACCGCCGACTTTTAATCTTTTGGAGGGTAACCGTATGAAATCCTATAAAATGCTCGGCACCGCCGAACTGCAGCATGAATATGACGCCGTCAAGGCGCGCTTCGAGGTATTTAAGAGCGAGCGTTTAAAAATCGATATGTCGCGCGGAAAACCGGGCGCCGATCAGCTAGACATATCGTCCGGCGTACTAAAAACCGTTAATGAAAAAACCAACTGTTTATCCGAGGACGGGACCGATTGCCGCAACTACGGCTTTCTGTCCGGCATAGTCGAGTGCCGCCGCCTGTTTGCGGAAATTCTCGGCTTAAAGCCGGAAAATATTATTGTCGGCGGAAACTCAAGCCTTGAGCTGATGTTTGACTTCATCACCCAGTGCTGCGGTAAGGGAATCGCGGGATGCCAGCCGTGGTCAAAGCAGGGCAAGATAAAGATGCTCTGTCCCGCCCCCGGCTACGACCGCCATTTCGCCATCTGCGAATATTTTGGGATTCAGATGATCAATATTCCGATGAATGCCGACGGACCCGACGTCGAGCTTATCGAGGAATATGTCGCCGACGATACCGTCAAGGGGATGTTCTGCGTTCCGAAATACTCGAATCCGCAGGGAGTCGTCTATTCAGACGACGTCGTTCGCGCCATCGCCGCGCTGAAGCCCTCCGCGAAGGATTTTCGTATTATCTGGGACAACGCCTACTGCGTCCACGGTTTTTCCGACACGCCCGATGAGCTTCTCAATATCTGGCCGGAGCTTCTTAAACACAACAACGAGGACATGGTCGTCCAGTTTACCTCGACCTCGAAAATATCATTTCCCGGCGCGGGCGTATCGGCTATCGGCGCGTCGCCCGCCAATATAAAAGAAATACTGACGAGAATGACAGTGCAGATCATCAGCTACGACAAGCTCAACCAACTGCGTCATGCACGGTTTTATCGTGACCTTGACGGTATTCATGAGCATATGAAGCTCCATGCCGCGATTTTGCGCAAGAAATTTTCAGCGGTGCTCGACACGCTCGACCGTGAGCTCGGCGGTAGGGAAATCGCCGTCTGGAACAGTCCGACGGGCGGTTACTTCATCAGTTTAGACGTCACGGGCGGCAGCGCTTTACGCGTCGGCGCGCTTTGCCGTGAAGTGGGGCTGACGCTGACGCCCGTCGGGGCGACATACCCCTATGGCATCGATCCGAACGACAGCAACATCCGCATCGCTCCCACTTTTCCGCCGACCGCGGAGCTTAAAAAAGCCGCGGAGGTGCTTTGCGTCTGCGTGCGGCTCGTTTGCCTCGAGGAGCTGCTAAGCAAAGGAGAAGAATAATGCGCATCGGTCACGGTTACGATGTCCATCGTTATTCTGACGGACGAAAACTGATCCTTGGCGGCGTCGATATTCCGTATAAAAAGGGCTTACTCGGTCATTCGGACGCCGACGTCCTGCTCCACGCGATTGCCGACAGCCTTTTGGGCGCCGCCGCGCTCGGCGACATCGGCAAGCATTTTCCCGATACCGACAAAGCCTATGAAGGCATCAGCAGTCTGCTGCTGTTAAAAAGAGTCGCCGAGCTTATTGTAGAGCATGGTTTTTTAGTCGTCAATATCGACGCGACTATTATCGCGCAGGAGCCGAAGCTCGCGCCCTATATCGAAGAAATGCGTTTCAATATTGCCGCGGCGCTGATGTGCGCTCAAAGCGCTGTAAGCGTCAAGGCGACGACCGAGGAGGGCTTAGGCTTTACAGGAAACGTTGAAGGCGTTGCCGCGCATTGCGTTTGCTTGATCGATAAAAAGCCCTAAAACCAGACAAACCTTTTCCGGCGCTCTCGCATATGATAGTAAAAAATAACAAAGCGAGGGTTACTTATGGGAAAGGCTGCCGTTAAGGTCGGCTCGGTGACATACGCTGTTAAGGGCAAAGACCTGCTTTTGAGAAACGGCTTCCGTGTGTATCTGACCCGCGACACGAACCCGAAAATGGGCGAGGGCTGCGGGTATTTGTTATATGTGGACGGTAATGTGAACGCCGCGCTGTCCATATTGAAGAAAAACGGCGTTAAGATTTACGGAGTGTCGGACGCTCCTGATTTTCCGTGATCTATCTTGACAACGCCGCGACTTCGTATCCGAAGCCGTTTAAAATCCGCAGCGCGCTGTTGGAGGGGATATCCCTTTATGGGGCTAATCCCGGACGCAGCGGGCACGATATGTCTATGGCAGCCGCCGGCAAGGTGTTTGAAACGCGGGAAAAATTCGACACGATGTTCGGAGGATACGGGGCGGAAAACGTCGTATTTACTTACAACTGCACTTATGCGCTCAATATGGCTATCAAGGGAACGGTTAAAAAAGGTGGTCATGTCCTGATTTCCTCCTTTGAGCACAACTCGGTCGTACGCCCCCTGAGCCGTTTAAAAGCGGACGGAATGTGCGCTTTTGATATTGTTTCTACTGCCGGCAGCGACGACGAGATCGTCGCCGCCTTTGAAAAGGCGGTCACGCCGCAAACCTCGGTCATCGTCTGTACGCACGCCTCGAACGTGTTCGGGCGGGTCATGCCGATAAAAAAACTCGGCGCGCTCGCAAAGCGCCGCGGACTGCTGTTCATCGTCGACGCCGCCCAGACGGCGGGCGTTCTGCCCATCGACATGAAAACGATGAATATCAACTGTCTGTGTATGCCCGGGCATAAGGGATTGTACGGGCTGCAGGGAACGGGTGTGCTGATGACCGACGGCGTCTGCGTCACCGCGTCGCTTGCCGAAGGCGGCACGGGCAGCCGTTCTTTTGATATTACGCAGCCGCACGATATGCCGGATATGCTCGAAAGCGGTACACTCAACGTCCCCGGCGTCTGCTCACTGTACGCCGGGTTGTCGTATATCGAAGCTTATGGACGCGAAAAGATATACGACTACGAATACGCGTTGATGCGGCAGGCGTATTCGGAGCTTCTCGAAATAAAGAATATTCGTCTGTACGCCGGCAATTATGAGAAGGACCGCTACGCGCCGATTGTATCCTTCAACGTCGAAGGGCAGCACAGCGAACAGGTCGCTTGTGCACTCAACCGGCGCGGTGTGGCGGTTCGCGCGGGATTTCACTGCGCGCCGCTGGCGCACAAAACGTGCGGCACGGAGGAAACGGGTGCAGTCCGTCTCTCACCGTCGATGCATACCGAAAAAAAAGATATAAAACTTGCTTTAAATTATATATATCAAATTGCAAAATCAAATGAAATGTGATATACTACATTATCAATGCGCCGTCAGAGGGTTTTGACGGTTGTATACGGGAATTTTGAAAAGTGGTGGCTGCAAATGGATTCAGTTTACGCGTTTTTTGACGAGATTTACAAAGCGATCGTCAGCTTTGATTTTATCTCTGATTTTCTGGATGTATTTCTGGTCGCGTTTTTAATTTATCAAGCCATCAAGCTTCTCAGAGGCACGCGCGCGTTTTTGATATTAAAGGCTATTTTAATCGTTGTTGTCGTCTATTCGATTGTGTCGCTGCTCGATATGGAGGCAAGCGTTTACATCTTTAAACTGCTTTTCGACAACGCCATCATCATCTTCCTCGTCCTGTTCAGCCCCGAGATCCGGCAGATGCTCGAAAGCGTCGGCAGGCGTTCTATCAAAAACCTTTCATTTCTATCCTTTAAGTCCGAGGAGGAGCGTTCAAGAATCACAATCGCGGCAATCAACGACGTCTGCAAGGCGTGTTCCTCGATGAGCCGCAAGCAGTGCGGCGCGCTGATAGTCTTTGAAAAGGGAACGCCCCTTCAGGAGATCATCGCGACCGGCACCACCGTTGACGCCGCCTCGTCGCCGGAGCTTATCAGCAGTATTTTTTTCAAAAATTCCACGCTGCACGACGGCGCGCTCATTATCCGCGAGGGTCGG
>CAYYFY010000133.1:0-5940 GCA_964471035.1 uncultured Eubacteriales bacterium | reverse complement strand
ACCCCGAAAAGACGGCTGAAAGCTATGCCGCCGCCGTTGAAAGCGGCGACGCCGCGTCATATGCCGCGCTGTATGACAGTGAATACATACGGTTTCAGATCGATTTCTCCTACTATGAAAAGAAAAAGCTTGACGCCGCATTGGAAAAAGAACTCGGCAAAATGACATCCTTTTACACCGAAAAGTGCGGAAAAGAATATTCGATTGACTGTAAGGTACCGGAAATCGCGTATGCAAACGAAGATGACCTTATAAAAATACAGGCGCATTACGCGCAAAAAATGAAGTACGAGAACGTTATCGAAGCTGCCGCTAAATTGAAGGTCGTTCTGAACGCAAACGGCAAAGACGGCGCGTATCAGACGATTTTGCCCGACTTTATGTGCCTTAAAATCGGCGGTGTATGGTACCGCGCGGGAGAGTATCCGGAAACGCTGATCTGGTAACAAATTGATTGTTAAAAAAATATCTTAATTTATAAAAAGTACTTGAAATATTGTTATAATTGTGATAAAGTGAAGATGGTCACAGAACTTAGATCGCGGAGGAAAGAAAATGTGCGAATACTGTGAAAAAAGCAATTTAAGCCTGCTTTCCGGCGTGCTGAAAAAGTATGCGGACGTACCGGGCAGCTTGATAACAATCCTGCAAAAGGCGCAGGAGATTTACGGCTATCTGCCGACGGACGTCATTTACGCCATCGCCGACGCCACCGGCGCGTCGCCGGCCAAGGTCATGGGCGTCGCCACGTTCTACGCACAGTTTCGCCTAAAGCCGATTGGTAAATATCTGATCATGCTCTGTCAGGGCACCGCCTGTCATGTCAATGGCTCTGAGGCGATTGCCAATGCCATTACCGAGAAGCTCGGCATTGCGGACGGTGAAACGACCGCGGACGGCTTGTTCACGCTGAAAAATGTCGCGTGCTTAGGCTGCTGCTCGCTGTCGCCGGTCATGATGGTGGGAGAAGAAACCTACGGTTCGCTGACGCCGGAAAAAGCGTGCGCGGCGCTTGACGCGCTGGTTCAAAAGGAGGCTGTACGGTGAGAGTAACTGTCGGAGAGGGCAGCTGCGGCGTCGCCGCGGGAGCCTCAAAAGTATATACGGCGCTGAAAAACGCGCTGCCGGATACTGTGCGGCTCGGTATAACGGGCTGCATCGGCATGTGTTGGCTTGAACCTATAGTAGACCTCTATGATGGCGACGCGCTGCTGATTCGCCTTGTCCGTGTTTCGCCGGACGACGCGCCCGCCATAGCCAAAGCGGTTATTGAAAACGACATGAACGGCATATCCGCTCTGAAAATTTCGGAGGAGGACGCGTCCTTCTTAAACAAGCAGACACGCATAGCGCTGGGGCGCTGCGGCATCGTCGATCCCGAAAGCATTGGCGACTGCGTCGCGCGCGGCGGCTACGAGGCACTAAAAAAAGTATTGTTCTCTATGACCCCTGAAGAGGTTATAGCGGAAATTAAGACGTCAGGTCTTGCCGGACGCGGCGGAGCGGGTTTCCCGACATGGTTCAAATGGCAGGCTGCCAAAGACGCTGTGGGCGAGGTAAAATATTTAATCTGCAACGCCGACGAAGGCGACCCCGGCGCGTTTATGGACAGGGCGGTCATCGAGAGCGACCCGCACCTGCTGATCGAGGGTATGCTGATTGCCGCTTATGCCATCGGCTCAAAAGAAGCCATCGTCTATGTGCGCGCCGAATACCCGCTCGCCATCGAGCGGCTGGAGAAGGCGCTCGGGCAGGCGAAGGAAAAAGGTTTTTTAGGCGAAAATATTTTTGGCTCGGACTTTTCGTGTACTATGCGCATCAAGGCCGGCGCGGGCGCGTTTGTCTGCGGCGAGGAAACGGCGCTCATCGAATCGCTCGAGGGCAGCCGCGGTATGCCGCGCTTGAAGCCGCCGTTTCCGGCGCAGTCGGGCTACTGGCATAAGCCTTCGAACATCAACAATGTCGAGACATTTTCAAATGTCCCTTGGATTATCCTGAACGGCGGCGACGCTTACGCGGCAATGGGCACAGAAAAGAGCAAGGGTACCAAGGTCTTTGCGCTGACGGGTAAAATCAAACGCGGCGGGCTTGTAGAAATCCCGATGGGCAAGACACTGCGCGAGGTCATCTTTGACATCGGCGGCGGTATCCGCGGTAATAAGCGGTTTAAGTCCGTGCAGCTCGGCGGTCCGTCCGGCGGCTGTATTCCTGAAAACCTGCTCGATACGGTCATCGACTACAAATCGCTGTCGGAAACCGGCGCCATCATGGGCAGCGGCGGCATGGTCGTCATGGACGAGGACACCTGCATGGTCAATATGGCAAAGTTTTTCCTCGACTTCACCGCTAAGGAATCCTGCGGCAAGTGTACCCACTGCCGTATCGGGACAAAGCGGATGCTTGAAATACTTGAGCGCATTGTCGCGGGCGCGGGAAAACCGGAGGATATCGATACGCTGCGCGAGCTGTGTCTGGCTATCCGCGACGGCTCGCTGTGCGGTTTAGGGCAGACCGCTCCGAACCCCGTGCTGACGACGCTGCGCTATTTTACCGACGAATATGAGACGCATATCCATGAAAAACGCTGTCCGGCGGGTGAGTGCGCCGCGCTGCGCCGCTATGAAATCGCAGCCGACAAATGCACCGGCTGTACGCTCTGCGCCAGAAAATGCCCGACAAACGCTATAGACGGCAAGGTTAAAGAAATACACGTCATCAATCAGGAGCTCTGTATCAAATGCGGCAAATGTGCCGCTGTCTGCCGCTTTTCTGCGGTCACGGTGGGGTGACGACATGAAAACAATAACGATTACAATAAACGGAAAAACGGTTACGGCGAGCGTCGGCGAAACCGTTCTGAAAATAGCCGCCGACAACGGTATAGAAATACCCAATATGTGCTATGACAGCCGCATGGAAGCCTACGGCGGCTGCGGGCTTTGTCTTGTGGAGGCCGAGGGTATCCCGAAGCTCCTGCGCGCCTGTTCGACAGTGGCGTCGGACAATATGGTGATTCATACCGATTCCGAGCGCGTTCACGCCGCCCGAAAAATAGCCTTGGAGCTGCTCATGAGCGACCACGAGGGCGACTGCGTCGGTCCGTGCTCCCTGAACTGTCCGGCGGGTACGGACTGTCAGGGGTATGTCGGCAGCATCGCGAAAGGCGCATATACGGACGCGGTGCGTATCATCAAGGAAAAGGTGCCGCTTCCGGCGTGCATCGGACGCGTTTGTCCGCACCCATGCGAGACGGCGTGCCGCCGCAGGCTTGTTGAGGAGCCGATTGCCATCGCCTGCCTCAAAAGCTTTGCCGCCGACAAGCTCCACGACAGAGGAGAGCATTTCCTCCCCGAAAAGCAACCGTCAACCGGCAAGACCGTCGCTGTTATCGGCGGAGGCCCGGGGGGACTGACCGCGGCGTATTTCCTCGCTCTTAAGGGACATGACGTCACCGTGATTGACGCCATGCCTAAGATGGGCGGTATGTTACGCTACGGCATCCCCGAATACAGGCTGCCCAAAGCCGTTCTCGACAGGGAAATCGATGAAATCGCCTCCTTGGGCGTTACGATGAAAAATAATATCCGCGTCGGCAAGGACATCACGCTCCAGACGCTGCGTGAGGACTATGGCGCGGTCTTGGTCGCCGTAGGCGCGTGGACCAGCTCGAAAATGCGCTGTACGGGCGAGGAGCTTAGTAATGTCTGGGGCGGCATTGATTTTCTGTGCGAGGTCGCTTTGGGGAACCGCCCGTATACCGGCGAAAAGACGGCAATCATCGGTGGCGGCAACACCGCTATGGACGCTTGCCGCACCGCCGTCAGGCTCGGCGCGAAAGAGGTCAGTATACTTTATCGGCGTACGCGCGAGGAAATGCCCGCCGAGGATATTGAAATTGAAGAAGCCGCCGAGGAAGGCGTCGTGTTCCGCTTTTTACGCGGACCCGCGGAGATTCTCGGCGAGGACGGCAAGGTTTCCGGCATCCGTCTGCAGGTCATGAAGCTGGGTGAGCCTGACGTGAAGGGACGCCGTTCGCCGGTGCCCGTCGAGGGCAGCTTTGAGACGCTCGCGCTCGACAGCGTGATTGTGGCGACAGGCCAGAAAAACGACAACACGGGTCTTGAGGAGATCGAAAAGAACCGCTACGGCTGCCTTATTGCCGACGAAAAAACCTTCAGAACCAACCTTTCAGGCGTATTCGCCGTCGGCGACGCCACGAATAACGGCGCGTCTGTGGCGATTGAAGCCATCGGAGAGGCGCATAAGGCTTCGGCAGTTATTGACGCTTACCTGAATGGGGCGGACATTGCCTATCAAAGGCCGTTTGTCAGCGAGCGCAAGCTTACCGAAAAGGATTTTACCGACAGGGAGCGTCAGCCGCGTGTGCGCGCGAACGCCCGTCCGGCAGAAGAACGCCGCCTTGACTTTATCGAGGTCGCAAAAACTTTACCCGATAAACAGGCTCAGAAAGAGGCGTCGCGCTGCCTTGAGTGCGGCTGCCACGACTATCACGACTGCAAGCTGATCCGCTGCGCGCGCGAGGGCGGCGTCCGCGATATAGGGCGTCTGACCGGCGAAAAACACCCGTCGTACATTGAGCAAAACCTATCGGTCATCGAGCGCGATCAGGGGAAATGCATACTGTGCGGTCTTTGCGTGCGCGTCTGCGAGCAGGTCGCCAAAGAGGGGATACTCGGCTTTACGGGGCGCGCGTTTTCCGCGTCGATCAAGCCCGAGTTCCAAAATGCCGACATCGCGTCGATCTGTTCAAAATGCGGCTTATGCGTCAAGGCCTGTCCGACCGGCGCGCTTCGCGGGATTGACAAGTGACGGACAAGTGTACAGTATATAACCGAATGACGAAAGTCTGTGAAAGGATTCAAAAGATATGAGCAAGCATACGAAAACTGTTGACAACGGCGCAGGCATTACCGATTTTTCGGAGATCGATAAATTTATCGATCTGTATTACCCGAACCGCAAGGACTGCCTGATTCAGATTTTACACGCGGCGATGGGGATTTACGGTTATCTGCCACGCGAGCTGCAGATGTTCATCGCCAAAAAGCTGGATATGCCGGTGTCTGAGGTCATCGGCGTCGAAAGCTTTTACTCCTTCTTCTCCATGCAGAAGCACGGCAAGCACACCATCAAGGTCTGCATGGGAACCGCCTGTTATGTGCTCGGCGGCAAAAAGGTTGTTGACCATCTGATTGACAATCTGCATATCGGCGTCGGCCAGACAAGCGCGGACGGTTTCTTTACCTTTGAGATTGCCCGCTGTATCGGCGCCTGCGGACTGGCTCCGGCAATCATGATCGATGACGACGTTTACAAAGAGGTCACGCCCGCGAGGCTGGACCAGATCCTTGAGGATTACAGGAATAGAGAGTGAGGGGCTGAGCTGTTATGATTAAGACAATTGATGATTTACAAAAAATCGCGCGGGCATATACGGAAAAAATGAGCTCCTACAAGTATATGGCGCTGGTCTGCTACGGTTCGGGCTGTATTTCCGCCAACTGCCGCGAGGTGCGTGACGCGCTTGCCGATGAAATCGCTAAGCGGGGACTGGAAAAGGACGTCGCTCTTATCGAAACGGGCTGTATAGGCACCTGCGCCGTGGGTCCCGTCGTATATATCCTGCCGGACGAAACATACTATACCGAAATGGACGGCGAAAAAATGCGCCGCGTCGTAGAGGAGCATTTTGTCGGCGGCAAGCCCGTCGAAGAGTACACCTTCTTTGACAATATCGAGCAGAAGCGCGTCATGAAGATGAAGGACATCCGCTTCTACAAGGATCAGGTGCGCGTCGTTCTGCGCAACTGCGGTCTAATCGACGTCAACGGCATTGATTCCTATATCGCGCGCGACGGGTATCTCGCGCTTGCAAATGCGCTGGATAAAGGCGACCGCCTCGCGGTTATACGGACAATT
>CAYYFY010000132.1:0-5969 GCA_964471035.1 uncultured Eubacteriales bacterium | reverse complement strand
CTACGACATCGGCGAGGTGCCCTGTCCCGAGCCATACGCCAAACGCACCGCCCAGGGACTGATTTTAGGGCCGGACGGCGACAAAATGAGCAAGAGCAAGGGCAATGTCGTCGATCCCAACGAGGTTGTTGACGAGTACGGCGCGGACGTTTTGCGTACTTACGTCTTATTCATGGGCGATTATGAGCAAGCCGCTCCGTGGTCGGAAAGCAGCGTCAAGGGCTGCAAACGGTTTACCGACAGGACATGGAAGCTGCTCGAGCTTTTGAATAATGAGGAAGGCTATTCCGCTAAGCTGGAGTCGTCGTTCCATAAAACGATCAAAAAGGTGAGCGAGGATATCGAGGCGCTCAAGTTCAACACGGCAATCGCCGCGCTGATGACTCTGCTCAACGAGATTTATGACAGCGGCTCTGTTACGAAAACCGAGCTGAAGGCGTATCTGACGCTGCTGTGCCCCTTTGCTCCGCATATTGCCGAAGAAATGTGGGAGCAGTGCGGTTTTGAAGGTTTGCTTTCGGCAAGCGGCTGGGTTTCCTTTGACGAGGATAAATGCAAGGACAGCGAGATCGAGATCGTCGTTCAGATCTGCGGTAAAATCCGCGAACGCCTGACGGTACCCGCTTCCATTACGCAGGATGAGGCTATCGGAATAGCGAAAGCGCTGCCGAGAATTCAAAGCGAGCTTGCCGGAAAAACCGTGCTCAAGGAACTGTATGTCTCCGGAAAGCTTGTCAATATCGTCGCGAAATAAAACGACCGGCTGTCTCCTGCGACGGAGGCAGCCGATTTTTCCGCGATTTAAAACATTCCCGTTTTAGCCTGGAAGGACTGGCAGCGCGTGTCGTCGCAGTGGCAGGGTTTTGGGTCGTGGCAGCAGCTGACCTCGATATTGTTGAGCGAGCAGAGGTTTTCCGTTTTGTTGTGGAACTTACAGGTGTCTACGGAGCAGCCGATAGCGCGGTTTTCATTCCTGTTCATATTCATAAGGATTCTCCCGTCTTTTTTTGATTTACGGCATTGCCGCAGTACTAGTATTCGGTAAAAGATTCGCATTTATGGGGTGTAAATTTTGAGCATTAAACTTATGGAAAAATGTTACGCGCTTTTAGAGCGCGAAACGCCGCTCTATCGCCGCGACTGCGGCGGAAAATGCGGCAAAGCCTGCTGTAAGGGCGGTGAAAATGACGCGGTTTTTTTATTTCCTTACGAAAAAGAATTATTGGCGTCAACGGATTTTTCGTTTATATCTGTCGAAGGCAACTTAGGCTTTAACGCCCTTTGTTGCGGCGGAGACTGCGATCGTCGATATAGGCCGCTCGGATGCCGGGTTTTTCCGCTGTTTCCGCTGGCGGTCGAAACGGAAAACGGCGTAAAGATTTCTGTCGTTTTTGACCCGCGCGCCGCGGCGCTCTGTCCGATTGAAAAAAACGCCGGCGTCATTTCGCGCCGCTTTGTCCGCGCCGTCAAAAGGACGGGAATGCTTTTACTGCTCGACGAAACAACAAGGGCATATTTACTTTCGGTATCCGACGAACTGCGCGAGTACGCGCTGCTCAGGCAAAAACTGTGCGGCGGGGAATAAAAAAAGTTTTTATTTACAAAAAATTCATAATTACGCACTATCAGTATAATATTTTCCTGTTATTTATTTATTGACATTGGTTGCTTGTTTCGTTTCATTTTCTCTTTCCGAGTCAACGCCCCGACAAAAGCCGGGGCGTTGCCTTTTTAAAAATTTTATCTTGACAAGCCCGATGGGATTATGTATAATAAGCCAGTGTAAAGGCGATTGTCTTTACAAATACTTTTGAAGCGGGGATCGTTGTGGCAAAGAATCTGGAAGTTACTTTACTGCTTGATTTTTACGGCGAAATGCTGACGGAGAATCAGCGGAACTTTCTTGAATACTATTACAATGACGATCTGTCGCTGTCCGAGATCGCGCAGAACGAGGGTATTACCCGCCAGGGTGTGCGTGACGCCATAAAACGCGCCGAGAGCCAGCTGTTTGATATGGAGAACAGGCTGGGGCTTGCCAAACGCTTTCAGCAGGTGCGGCGCGGTCTTACCGATATTTTAGATTGCGCCGGCGAGATCAACGATTTTAATATGCGTAACTCTTTATCAAGAGAAGTCAACGATGCCGTCGTGCGTATCCGTTCGATCGCGGCGTCATTGGTCGAATAACAAGGAGCATCTATGGCATTTGAAGGACTATCAGACCGTATAGACGCCGCGTTCAAGAAGCTGCGGAGCAAGGGCAGCTTGAACGAGCACGATGTCAGGGAAGCCATGCGCGAGGTAAGGCTTGCGCTGCTCGAAGCCGACGTCAACTACAAGGTCGCAAAAGATTTTACCAATACAATCACCGAACGCGCCATCGGCGAAAAGGTTATGGAAAGCCTGACGCCCGCGCAGATGGTCATAAAAATCGTCAACGAGGAGCTGACCACTCTGATGGGCGGCGCCCAGGCGCGGCTGAACAGCGCGCCGCATCCGCCGACGGTCGTCATGATGTGCGGCCTGCAGGGCTCCGGTAAAACGACGCATTGCGCGAAGATCGCGCTGCGCCTTAAGGGGCAGGGACACCGTCCGCTGCTCGCCGCGTGTGATATTTACCGTCCGGCGGCTATCAAGCAATTACAGGTCATCGGCGAACAGGCCGGCGTGCCGGTGTTCGAGATGGGCACCGAAAATCCCGTCGTCATCGCCCGCGAAGCGGTGAAGCTCGCCAAGGAGCAAGGGTATGACTACGTCTTTTTAGACACGGCAGGACGTCTCCACATCGACGAGGAGCTCATGAACGAGCTCAAAAACATCAAATCCGACATCAAGCCTCATGAGATTCTGCTCGTTGTCGATTCCATGACCGGCCAGGACGCCGTCACGGTTGCCACGGCCTTTAACGAGGCGCTCGGGATCGACGGTCTGGTGCTGACAAAGCTCGACGGCGACACCCGCGGCGGAGCGGCGCTGTCGGCAAGAGCCGTCACCGGAAAACCTATAAAATTTGTCGGTATCGGTGAAAAGCTTGAGGACCTCGACGTGTTTCATCCCGACCGTATGGCGTCGCGTATCCTCGGTATGGGCGATGTGCTGTCGCTGATTGAAAAAGCTGAAACAAATCTCAGCGAAAAAAAGGCGGAGGAGCTTGAGCGCAAGCTGCGCCAGAATAAGCTCGATTTCAATGATCTGCTCGAACAGCTTCACGAGATGAAGAAGATGGGATCGATGAAGGAGCTGCTCTCGATGCTGCCCGGCGTCGGCAAAAAACTCAAGGACACGGACATTGACGACCGCCAGATCGACCGTACCGAGGCGCTCATCCTGTCCATGACGAAAAAGGAACGGGCTAACCCCGACATCATCAACCCCTCGCGCAAGAAGCGCATCGCCGCCGGCAGCGGAATGCAGGTCGAGGACGTCAACCGCCTATTAAACCAGTACCGCCAGATGCAGAAGATGTATAAGCAGATGAACGGCAAGGGCGCCAATAAGAAAATGCGCCGGATGTATCAGAATATGGGCGGCGGCGGTATGAGCGGATTCCCGATGTAATATAGTAAGCTTAAGCGCTTATATATAAACAATATTTTTGGAGGAACAAGCATGGCAGTCAAGATTCGTCTGCGCCGTATGGGCGCAAAGAAAGCACCCTTTTACCGTATCGTGGTAGCCGATTCCCGCTATCCGCGCGACGGCAGATTCATCGAGGAGCTTGGGTTCTACAACCCGCTCGCCGATCCCGTCGAGGTTAAAATCGATGCCGAAAAGGTCACGAAGTGGCTTGATAACGGCGCCCAGCCGACGGATACCGTCAGAGCTTTGCTGAAGAAGAACGGCATTGTAAAGTGATTCCGTTCTTTCGATAGAAGTATCGGGAAAGGAGCAAGACCATGAAGGAGCTATTAGAAACAATCGCAAGAGGTTTGGTAACCCAGCCGGACACTGTCGTCGTAACGGAGGACGAGCCCAACGAAGAGGGCATCATTGTCTATCATCTTCACGTCGGTGAGGAGGATATGGGCAGAGTTATCGGCAAACAGGGGCGTATAGCGAAGGCTATCCGCACCGTTATGCGCGCAGCCGCCGTCCGCAAAGAAATCAGAATCCAGGTGGACATCGACTGAAACGATCAGTTTTTGCCGCCGCTCTGACAATGAGTGGCGGCAAAAAAGCTTTATGGGGGTATCATGCGTAAGGAATTCTTAGAAGCCGGAAGAATCGTCGGCACACACGGCGTGCGCGGCGAGCTTCGCTTTGAACTGTGGTGCGACGGAGCAGAGTTTCTGAAAAAATTCAAGACGGTGTATTTAGACGCCGACGGCAACAACGCAACGCCGCTGCTTTCCTGCCGCGCCCACGGAAACATCGCGCTCATTTGCCTTGAGGGGATTGACAACGTCGAAACAGCCGCCGCGAACAGAAACAGGGTTCTCTATATCCGCCGCGCCGACGCGCGTCTTTCACAAGGGGATTACTTTATTCAGGAGCTCAAGGGCTGTACGGTGCTCGACGCCGACGACAGGCGGCTCTACGGAATCGTTTCCGACGTGAGTCAAACGGGGGCGAACGATGTTTGGCACGTCGAAAAAGACGGTAAAGAGGTGCTGATTCCGGCCATTAAGGACGTTGTCGTCAGCGTCGACGTCGGCGTGGGCGAGGTGCTGATCAGACCGCTCAGAGGGCTTTTCGATGACGATTGACATTTTGACGCTCTTTCCCGAAATGTGCGAAGCGGTGCTCTCGACAAGCATTATCGGACGTGCCCGCGAAAAGGGATTGGTGGCTTTTCAGTGTCACCAGATACGCGATTACACTAAAAACAGGCAAAAGCAGGTCGATGACGCGCCCTACGGCGGCGGCGAAGGGATGCTGATGACCGCGCAGCCGATCGCCGACTGTTTTCGGGCTGTCACGGCAATGCGCGGACAGCGACCGCACCTGATCTACATGTCGCCTGTCGGTAAAACGCTGACGCAGGAACGCGTCAAGGAACTCGCGAAGCTCGACAATATCGCGCTGCTCTGCGGTCATTACGAGGGCGTCGACCAGCGGGTGATCGACGCGTTTGTCGATGAGGAGATTTCCGTCGGAGACTATGTCGTCACCGGCGGCGAGCTGCCCGCGCTCCTGCTCGCCGACGCCGTCGCCAGAATGCTGCCCGGCGTTTTAAAATGCGACGAGGGCTTCATGAAGGAAAGCCATTTTAGCGGCTTGCTCGAGTATCCGCAGTACACAAAGCCCGCTACTTGGGAGGACAGAGAGGTGCCCGCGGTATTGATTTCGGGGCATCACGCCAACATTGAAAAATGGCAGAGAGAGCAGTCGCTGCTTATAACGTTTGAGCGCCGACCGGAGCTTTTTGAAAAAGCGGAGCTCTCTGAAAACGAAAAAAAACGGATTATCGGGACAAAAAATGGCAATTAGTAAATATTGATATTTATACCGGTTATAATATGGTGATGTTGCACAAATAGCGCCGATGCAATACACGGTTGTTTAGCAGACCCTATGAATTATCAGAAAACGTGTCGTAATTGTTCTATTTACATTGACTTAAAGGGCAAATTTGGATTATAATACGATATATAGGGCGGTATTCGCTTACCTATATCTTGTGGGTTATACAGGCTATTTTAGATTTGTGGGAGACATATTGTATGTGCGTTAAAGACGTTATGGTTCAGAATCAAGTCGGGCTGCACGCCCGTCCGGCGACCTTCTTTATTCAGAAGGCCAACGAGTTCAAGTCGTCTGTCTGGGTCGAAAAAGAGGAGAGAAGGGTCAACGCGAAAAGCCTTTTAGGCGTCCTGTCCCTCGGCATCATGGGCGGCACGCAAATCCGTATCATTGCCGGCGGCGTCGACGAAGAGCTGGCTGTGAGCGAACTTGTCAGGCTTGTGGAGTCCGGTTTTTCGGAGTAAGGCATTTCTAGAGTTACACCGCTTCGGCGGTGTTTTTTT
>CAYYFY010000131.1:0-6024 GCA_964471035.1 uncultured Eubacteriales bacterium | reverse complement strand
AGACGTTCATCAACAACCTCTCGCACGAGATGAAAACGCCGCTGACCTCGGTCTTAGGCTACTCCGAATATCTGCTCAAAGCCAACAGCACCGATGAGGAGCGCGCCGCCGCGGCGGAGAATCTGCATTTTGCCGCAGTTAAGCTTCACGATCTGTCACAGAAAATGCGGGAAATCGTCTTTCTGTCCGAGGGGGACATCAACAAAGAGAACGTCTCGGTCAGCGCGCTTTTCGATGCCGTAAGACGGTTGTCCGGGTCATCGCTGCAAAAGAAAAATATCACTCTGACTACCGAACCGGACGGTTTTGTTCCGGGCGACGAAGCGCTGCTGCTGTCCCTCTTCTGCAATCTCGTCGAAAACGCCGCCAACGCCTCAAAATCGGGACAGACCGTCATTTTACGCGCCTCTCAAAGCGGCGATACGGTCACTATCGAAGTCGCCGACGCGGGCTGCGGCATCAGTCCCGAAGAGATCGAAAAAATTACCGACCCGTTTTACCGCGTGGACAAGTCGAGGTCCCGTAAAGAGGGCGGTATCGGTTTGGGACTGAGCATCTGCCAAAAAATCGCCGCGCTGCACGGCGCGCCGATGTCGTTCCACTCAAAACCCGACGAGGGGACTATTGTCCGGATAGATTTTACAATTCGCTAACAACCCCCTAGCAACATAAAAACGAATATCCTGTAATCTGGTTACGCAGGGGAAAAAAGGAGGCTTTTTTATGAAAAAGAAATATGTACGGGGTTCGGCGGCTGCCTGCGCGGTGATTGGCGCCTTACTGGCGTTCAACTGTCTGATTTTTCCGCAAGTATTGGCGGCGGACTCACCAGATGTCGAAATCCAATCGGTCGCCGCCAACGCGGCTCCATCCGAAAGCGCCGACAGCGCGGTACAGCCCGACGTAAACGCCATTTCAAAAGAACAGGCAATTAAAGCGGCCCTGAAAGTCGCCGAAGAATGCGGGTTCGTCGACGTTAAGGACTTCCCTTGCGTAACGATTTATAGACAGGGCGCCGCTCCCGTCAATACGCCTGTCTGGATTGTGGTTTATAAGCAGCATATCGTCTATGAAGCTTCTGCCGATGATGCGGATAAAACAAACACATCATCCTCCAAACCGGCAGCCGTCGGCTCCGAGAATATGTACTATATTTTCTTAGTCGACGCTCTGACTGGCAAATGCCATACGCCTTTGACAACCATTGTCGGCGACCCGACAAATGACATCGAGACTGTTTTAAATAATTTTTCATTCACTTTTGTAGAAGTGACAGAATAACAGCATTTCAGTGTTCCCCTGCAAAAAACACGAAAGCCGGACAGTCCATAAAAGGACATCCGGCTTTTATTTTCGAGGGGACTTTTCACGCCCGATAATAACTGTAAGCAAAATTCATATACTAAATTGGGGTGATAAATCATGTATATAAGCAAAAAAATTGACTGGAAATGCCTGATACTCAATCTCGCCGTGCCGCTCATTGTCGGCGCGCTTGCCGGATTTCTGACAAGAAACAGCATGGACATCTACAAAAACCTCGAGCAGCCGCCGTTCGCGCCGCCGTCGTGGCTCTTTCCCGTGGCGTGGACGATTCTCTATATCCTGATGGGAATCGCCGCCTACCTCGTCTTTCAGGAAAAACCGCAAGGCAAAACCGCGCTCGCTCTTTACTTTGTACAGCTCGCCGTCAATTTTATCTGGCCGCTGATTTTCTTCAATAGGCAAGCCTATCTGTTCGCGTTCGCCGTCCTCGTCATCCTGTGGCTGTTGGTTCTCGTGACGACCGTCCTGTTTTTCAGAATCAGCCGCCCCGCCGGATGGCTGATGCTCCCATACCTGCTCTGGCTGACCTTCGCCGGATATTTGAATCTCGGCGTGTGGTTTTTAAACGGTTAACGCCATAAGACGTATTCCTTCGCGATTTTATTCAGATAGTCCTCAATAATTTCGGGGGTGTACACCTCTGACGGACCAATATCATTATCGAGAAACCACTGCCGGTTGCGCTGAACAAACGCATAGGCTTCCCTCTTAGTCGCGCGATCCAGAAAGCCGTATTCCGACGCACCGACCGCCGTCATTGCGTCCCAGACCGGCCATAACCACGGCGTTTGGCGGTAGCCGTAGCTGCCCGCCAGACGCAGCTCGCCGCGGTATTTCGGGAACCAGTCCGCGCCGCCGGATAATCTGTACGGGACGATCATATCCTTATCCCATTGCCAATCCAGATATAAATGCAGCAGTACGCCCTCTGCGAAATCGTCCGCGGGGTCGGTGCCCCCGCGTAAGTGTTCCATAGCCTTTTCCCTGTCCGGCGCGCTGCGAAAGTGCGTAATATCCTTGTCCTCACGCGCCTCGACGGCGTCGGGAACGATATTGCCGATGCAAAAGAGCGCCGACGGCTCCGGCTTTATTTTTTTAGCCATCATCAGATGGATTGTCGATCCGGGCAAAGCATTCCCTCCCCGCTCAAAACAGTATAGCAATCGTAAAGCCGATAAATTACTTTTTGCCCGTGGCGAATAGTACGGTCGTATTAGAAAAGTCCCAGAGCTTTTCGCCGCTTTGGTAGAGCCGTATACGCTCGTCATAGCGCCGGTTGATCATATCAAAAAACTCCTGACGCTCGGCGGCAGTCAGCGCGTCCGGCGCAAGGCGCAGCGCCTTTTCAGCGGCGGCGAGGCTGTGACGGCGATGGCAGTCAATTTGTTCGACGGCCGTTTCGCCCGGTACAGAAGCGTTGTCGGGTGCGTAGTCGGTAACGGTGATAAAGCCGACGTTCACCTCCCGAAAACCAGCCTCTTCGAGGACTTTCGGAAAATCGGTCTCGTTCAGCTCATACGCGCCGATATTTTTGACCGGCGTCACCTGCTCCGCCTGTTCCCAAAGCTTATCGGACAGCGTCTTTTCCTCCTTTGAGGTGATAAACCAGTTGTTGTCTCTAAGGCTCAGGCGCGTACGCGCCGAAAGCACGCTTACTCTCCCGCCGGGCTTCAGCACGCGCCGCTGTTCACGCAGAAAAGGCATCGTCGGCAGGTGCTCGATTACGGTGTGAGAAAAGCACAAGTCGAACGTATCGTCCGCAAAGGGCATCTCCAGCGCGTCGCCGTTTATAAAGCGGCAGTCGAGGTTCAATTCCTTCGTTTTCGCCTGCGCGTAGGCAATGTGCCCCGTGTCGAAATCGAGTCCCGTCACGTCGCTTTGCGGCAGATAGGTCTTGATCCGGTGGCAGAACAGTCCTCCGGCGCACCCGGCCTCCAGAATATTCCTACCGTCCTGTGCGCCGATGGCCGCAAGCCAGAGCTCCTTATTGCCGTCATGAAAGCGCAGGGCTCTGGAGCGGTACAGCTCGTCTGTGGTTTGGACATACTGCGACCAGTAATTATTCATATTTGTTTCCCCTTTTCCGCCGATTACTGATTAACAGCCTTCGCGTCATATCTTTCTTGCCTTTATGACAAAGGACAGCGGGAACTTCTGCGCCTTACATACGGAATAATAATCCGAACTGAACACGGACTCCCGCTCTAGTGTTTCCGCGTCTGTTTCTTCCACAAGCCGTTCCGTCATAAGCCCCGCCTTTGCGAGAGCGTTGATATATGCCGACAGCCTTCTGTTATAGAGCGAAACCGTTTCGCCGCGCTTTTCAAAAGTAAACAGCTCGTCGTTGAGATAACAACCGCTGAAAACAAGCTTTTCGTCCTCAAGGTCAACACAGTGCATAAACGGATGATCCCAACTGAAAACAAATATTCCGCCCTTTTTCAGATAGGATGAAACCAGATCAAAGGTCGTCTGCAACTCAACCGTCCAGCCGACGGAATAGATTGCCTGTACAATATCAAAATAGCCTTTCGGTATGCCGGGATTCTGTTCCATCGGTGAAACAAACAGCTTCGGCGCGTATGCGCACAGCAGTTTTTCAGATGTCTTAATTTGATTTTCTGACAAATCAAGTCCCCATAGCTCAGCGGCGCCGTTCTTTGCCTGATACAACAGCGAATGACCGCTTCCGCAGCCGATATCCAGCACCTTTTTTCCGTTTACGTCGCCGAACAGATTCAGCTCGTTTTCGGTCGGAATACGGCAGCCGTAGACAGGCAAGGCGGTAACATTAAAGAACCACTCGGACATGGCGTCCCAGCTTGATTTATTTTGATTTAATATGTATTCTGCCTGTTCTTTGTCCGGGTGATTGATATCCTCAATTTCTTTTATCTTATCACAGCTTTCAGCGAAATCAACAAGCTGTTCCAGATTGGTGATTGTCCATCTTTTCTGATTCCTGTTTTCCCGGTCAAGATGGAATGCAGTAAACCCTAAAGCTCTTGCGCCGTCGGCTTCCTCCTCGGTGTCGTCAACAAAAATACAGTCTTTGGCGGCAACGCCCTGCGCCGAAAGAGCCGCGTTGAAAATGATCGGGCTGGGCTTTCCGGCTCCGACAAGCGAGCTCGCGGTGAACGAGGTAAAATATTTGGCGATATCCAGTTGTTCCAGAGTATATTCAAGCGAAGGCGAGGTGTCGCTGATGACGCCCATTTTGTAACCCTTGTTACAGAAATATTCCAGCACCTTTACGGTTTCCGGATACAGAAGCTTGTCGTTGTTGCACCACAGCTCACTGAACAGGAGCTCCGCCCGCTCACTGAGGTTTTCCGTAACACCCTCGCCAATCAGCAAAAAGCGATAATACCGCCTGAAAAAACCGCGTTCGTCCTCAAGCGTTTTATACCACGGCGTTTTACCCTCGGACGCAAGCGTGAACAACGCCATCGTTTTTTCATAGGGCAGCTCAAATGGATGACCGCTCCACGATTCAATGGTACTGTCGCGCCATGCTTTCTTTTCAGGGTTAAAATAGGTAAGCGTTCCGTCGCGGTCAAAAAAAATCGCCTTGTATTTCATAATTTTCTCCTTACAGCCGGTTACTGCTAAAATCGACTATTATTTGTTTTCAATACTCCAATGTTCATAGGCCGTCCGCCACGTTTCCTTTGAAAATGGGCGCACAGTATCGCCGATGCTGTTCGCGTAATTTTCGGTATATTCCAAAAACGGCAGGACGCGTTCGCGCCCGGTCGTAAGCTCCCCCATGATCAGCTCACACCAGATGCGCGCTTCCCCGTACAGGGCGGACGCTTCAATGCTTTTTATTAAGCCGCCGACATCATACGGAATACGGCACAGCTCGGCGTGAAAGCCGTCCGCCGATATATCTAAAACGGCGTAAGCCGCCGTCGTTTCCCCGTCCTGCGGCAGACCGCACGAGCCGGGGTTTATAAGCAGTACGCCGTCGCAAAAAAGCTGCCACTGCATATGCGTATGGCCAAACGCGTAAACACCCTTACTGAGCGAGGACAGCTTTCTCCTAAACGTCTTTGAGCTCAACAGATTTTCCTGCATATAGGTGTTAAAAAGGTTTTGGTTGAATGTATCGGGAAATTGCCGGCGCAGCGCGGCGCGGTTGACATACGGCATCTCAATGTTTCCGATAAAAGCCGACGATTTGTGCGCTATATGAATTTCCGTGCCGCCGTCATAAAACAGCATGTCCGACGGCAGCGACGCCAACCAGCGTTTATTGTCATCGGTGATTGTGCGGTTATACCAGTACAGCGGCTCGCGCTGACCGTCGGTCCATGTGTTTTGATCTTCTTTGGCAAGCGTTGTGAGATAATCCTCACCGTTTCCGCGAACAACCCGACACGCGCCGCTGCTTCTGACCGCCTCAATGACCTCGTTAGGAAAAGGTAAAGACACAAAATAATCGCCGAGGAATACAATTTCATCGACGCGCCGCCGTTCTAAATCAGAAAAAACCGCCCGCAGCGCGGGCAGATTGCCGTGGATGTCGGCGATCAGGGCGTAACGCATTTATAAATCCTCCGGAGTTTCAAACGGCAAATTGAAAATGGCGATTTGCCAAGTGTGATGAATAATGAAACCGCTAACGCTGATGAATAATAAATAATTTCGGGAGGGCGTTGCCCGATTTTAATGAATAATGAAGTCGCTAACGCT
>CAYYFY010000130.1:0-6040 GCA_964471035.1 uncultured Eubacteriales bacterium | reverse complement strand
GGGCATATTCGCGCCCTCGGCGACGGCGATGACGCCGTTTTTGATCAGTGTGTCGGCCTCGTCGCCGTTGAGCTCGTTCTGTGTGGCGCAGGGGAGAACGATATCGCACCTGACGCTCCAGATGCCGCGGCAGCCCTCAAAATACTCAGCGGTCGAAACGCGCTTCGCGTACTCGGAAATACGGCCTCTCTCGTCCTCCTTAAGCTTACGGGCGGTTTCGAAGTCGATGCCGTTCGGGTCATAGATATAGCCGTTGGAGTCCGAGAGCGTGACGACCTTCGCGCCGAGCTGTGTCGCTTTCTTGAGCGCATAGAGCGCGACGTTGCCGCTGCCGGAGATGACGACGGTTTTGCCTTCGAAGCTTGTGTCTTTCATAACCTTCAGCATTTCGCGCGTATAATAGCACAGGCCATAGCCGGTTGCTTCCGTGCGGACGAGCGAGCCGCCGTAGGTAAGACCTTTGCCGGTGAGAACGCCGGTAAAGACGTTCTGGAGCCTCTTGTACTGACCGAACATATAGCCTATTTCGCGGCTGCCGACGCCGATGTCGCCCGCGGGAACGTCGGTGCTCGAACCGATATGCTTGGAAAGCTCGGTCATGAACGCCTGGCAGAAGCGCATGATCTCGCCATCGGACTTGCCGTGCGGGTCGAAATCCGAGCCGCCCTTCGCGCCGCCGATGGGTAAGCCGGTCAGGCTGTTTTTAAAAATCTGCTCAAACGCGAGGAATTTCATGATGCCGATGTAGACGGTGGGATGGAAGCGTAAGCCGCCCTTAAAGGGGCCGATGGCGCTGTTGAACTGGACGCGGTAGCCGCGGTTGACATTGACGTTGCCCCGATCATCGACCCACGAAACGCGGAAGGTAAGCTGGCGCTCGGGCTCAACCAGCCTGCCGAGCAGATTGGTCCTTTCGTATTCCGGATGCCTGTCAAATATCGGGGAAAGCGTCGTCAGCACTTCCTCGCAGGTCTGCAGAAATTCCGGCTCGCTCTGATACTTCTTTTTTGTGTCGTCAATGACTTTTTGTACATAAGCGTTCATACAGTAACCCCTTTTCAATAAAAAATAACGCTCAAGAGTCCCTGTGCGGGGAGTCCCTTGAACGCCTTTGTTCATATTCAGTCTACACAAAAAATCGAATTTTGTCAACAAAAAATTTTAATTAATCGCGGTGAATCGCGGTATACGGCGATTTATACATAATATGCAAAAAGCTTCAAGTCGAATTTATAGCATTTTACAAAGTTAAAATAGTTCAACTAATTACTTGACTACTAAGCTAAAGTGTGTTATGCTGTCAACACATTGAATCGGAACGGAGTGAGTGACTATGTGCGCCTCTTCTGCCTTCAACGGCGAAAACATCGGTCTGCGTCTGAAATCGCTCTATGAGCGGTACGGGTACCGAAAATTCAAAATGAGCAAGTTTGAGGAGTATGATTTGTACGCCGAGAACAAGAGCTTTCTGAAAACCGAGAATATCATCACCTTTTCCGATCTGAGCGGCAGGCTTTTGGCGCTCAAGCCCGACGTGACGCTTTCAATAGTCAAGAATGTGCGCGGCGAGGAGCAGCTGCCGTATAAGCTCTATTATAATGAGAATGTTTACCGCGTCGCGCGCGGCACGAAGGACTACCGCGAAATCACGCAGGTCGGGCTTGAGTACATCGGCGAGGTCGATCTGTACTCGGCGTTCGAGGTGATGCTGTTGGCGGTCAAAAGCCTTGAGGCTGTAAGCGAAAGCTTTATTCTCGACGTTTCCCATTTAGGCTTCATCGGCGGGCTGCTCGACGAGACAGCGTTACTGCCGCAGCAGCGCGAGCGCGTCTGCGAGCTCATCGCCGAACGCAACGCCCACGAGCTTATGAGTTACAGCGCAGCGTGCGGTACGGACGAATTGCTTACCGAAAAAATCGTTAAGCTTTCCGGAATATACGGCGCGTTTGAGCAAGTTCTTCCCGAGGCTGAAGCGCTGGTGCAAAACGATACGATGCGCGGCGCGCTCGACGAGCTTATTAGCCTCTGTGCGTTGCTTAAGGGTGCGAAGGCGGGAGGTCGCCTCAATCTCGATTTTTCAATTGTCAACGACGTCAGCTATTATAACGGCGTCATCTTTCAGGGTTTTATCGAGGGAGTGCCCGCCGTGGCGCTTTCGGGCGGTCGATACGACAACCTCCTGAAAAAGCTCGGCAAGAATACCGAGGCTATCGGTTTCGCGGTATATACGGATATTTTCGACAGCTATTTCACACAAAAGACGCCGTATGACGTTGACTGCGTGCTGCTCTACGGTCAGTGCGGCGACGCTGCGGCAATCGCAAAGGCAGCCGCGTCCCTTTCGGCGGACGAAAGGAGCATCCGCGTACAGCGCGAGCGCCCCAAAGAGCTTTCGGGAGCGGCATATTATGAACTCAAAGACGGGGAGGTGACGCGCCTTGAAGACGATGCTTAACATCGCTCTGCCAAAGGGGCGGCTCGGGGAAAAATCCTACGTGTTGTTTGAAGGAATCGGGCTGGGGTGTCCGGAGCTTCTCGAAAACAACCGCAAGCTCATATTCGAGAACGAAAATGCCGGTGTGCGCTATTTCTGGGTCAAGCCCTCCGATGTCGGCAAATATGTGGAACGCGGCGCGGCGGACATCGGCGTCGTCGGCAAAGATATTCTCGCGGAGCACCGCCCCGACGTCTACGAGCTTCTGGATTTAGGAATCGGCAAGTGCCGGATGGTCGTCGCCGGTTTTTCAGGGAGCGGCCGCAACACCGAACGCGCTTTGCGGGTGGCGACGAGCTTTCCGAACGTCGCGCGCGAGTACTATGCCCGCCAGAGCCGCGATATCGACATCATCAAGCTCAGCGGATCGGTTGAGATAGCCCCGCTGCTCAAGATGGCCGACGTCATCGTAGACATTGTCGAGACCGGCACAACCCTCAAGGAAAACAATCTGGAGCCGCTTGAAGAGATTTTCCCGATCAGCGCGCGGCTCATCGCCAATAAAGTGAGCTTCAAATTCAAAAATGACCGGATTGACGAAGTCATAAAACGCCTGAAGGAAAGGACGCCCTTATGATACGGATACTGAAGAGCGGCGAATACGAAACAGAGGACATTCTGACAAGAGGCGTCGTGCGGGACGACATTTCGGAAGCCGTCAGGGACATCATTAATAATGTAAAACGAAACGGCGACAAGGCGCTGTATGAGTATACCGAGCGCTTTGACGGCGTCAGACTCACTTCGCTCGAGGTGTCAGGGCAGGAAATTGATGAGGCGTATGCCGCCATAGACACGGAGCTTCTGTCCGTTATGGAGGAAGCCGCCGCGAATATCCGCCGGTATCACGAGAAACAGGCGCGCGAAGGCTTTCGTTTGGAGAAGGAGGGCATCGTCCTCGGGCAGAAGGTGACGGCGATCGAGAGTGCCGGACTGTACGTTCCCGGCGGCACGGCGAGCTATCCGTCAACGGTGCTCATGGACGCCATACCGGCAAAAATCGCCGGTGTGAAAACGCTCGTCATGACAACGCCGTCCGGAAAAGACGGGAAAATCAAACCCTCGGTACTGGCGGCGGCGCGTATCGCCGGCGTGGACAGGATATTCAAAATCGGCGGCGCACAGGCTGTCGCGGCGCTGGCGTTCGGGACAGAAAGCGTCCCGAAAACCGTGAAGATCGTCGGCCCCGGCAATGTGTATGTCGCTGAGGCAAAGCGGCAGGTCTTTGGCCTTGTCGATATCGATATGATCGCCGGTCCCAGTGAAATTTTAATTGTCGCCGATAAGAAGAACGACCCTAAGGTGCTGGCTGCCGATATGCTCTCGCAGGCTGAGCATGATAAAAACGCCTGTGCCGTGCTTGTGACGACCGACGAAACGCTCGCGAGCGTTGTGTCCGCGGAGCTTGAAAAACAAATCCCAATGCTCGGGAGAAGCGTGATCGCCCGCGCGTCGATCGACAATAACGGGAAGATTATTCTGGTGTCCTCGCTTGAGGAAGCGATAAGGGTGTCAAACGAAATTGCTCCCGAACATCTGGAGCTTTGCGTGGAAGAGCCGTTTAAGCTGCTTGACTCAGTCGAGAACGCCGGTTCGGTGTTTTTGGGCGGCAATACGCCCGAGGCGCTCGGCGACTATTTCGCCGGAACCAACCACACGCTGCCGACAAGCGGCACCGCCAAATTTTCGAGTCCGCTCTCCGTTGACGATTTTGTCAAAAAGACGGCGTATACCTATTACTCGCGCGACGCGTTGAAGGCGGTCTGCGGCAAGGTGGCGCGCTTCGCCGATGAAGAGGGGCTCGGCGCCCACGCGCGTTCGGCGCTGATTCGATTCGAGGAGGAAAAATAAATGAGCAAATTCCTGTCCGAACAATATCAGAATCTTGAGGTGTACACGCCCGGCGAACAGCCGGTTGATTTCAGTAAATTTATCAAGCTCAACACCAACGAGCTGCCCTATCCGCCGACTAAGCGCGTCGTCGAAGCCGCCTCCCGCGAGGCGGCAAAGCTCAACCTCTATCCGCCGCTCGAATCCGCCTCGCTCAAAGAAAAGCTCGCCGCGCTGTACGGCGTAAAATCGGAAAACATCTTTTTAGCCAACGGGTCGGACGAGATACTCTCGTTTTCCTTTCTCGCTTACTGCTCAAACGGGCGTAAAGCCGCCTTTGCCGACATCACCTACGGTTTTTATAAGGTGTACGCCCGCCTGTACGGCACAGACGCGAAAATTATCCCGCTGACCGAAAATTTTGACATTGACCCCGCGGACTACAGCGGCATCGGACGGACTATATTTATCGCCAACCCTAACGCGCCGACGGGAAAATTCCTCCCTGTTTCGCAGATTGAGCAAATTCTTAAAAGCAATCCCGAGAATATCGTCGTCGTCGACGAGGCGTATGTCGATTTCGGCGGGGAATCGGCGGCGCCGCTTATTGAGCAATACGATAATCTGCTCGTCGTGCAGACGTTTTCAAAATCCCGCTCGCTCGCGGGCGGCCGTCTGGGATTTGCTATAAGTAGTCCTGCCGTTATCGCGGATTTGAATAAGATCAAGTATTCCACCAACCCCTATCATATCAACCGCATGACCTATGCGGCGGGCGAAGCCGCCATTGACGATCAGGCGTATTATACGGACTGCTGCGCGAAAATTATCGCCACGCGCGACCGTCTGACTGCTGCGCTAAAGGGCATAGGCTTTACGGTGCTTGACTCAAGAGCCAACTTTATTTTCGCAAAGCCTTGCGGGATCACGGCAAAAGCGTTATATTTACAGCTAAAGGAAAACGGGATTCTGATCCGGTACTTTGAGCAGGACAGAATAAAGGATTACGTCAGGATCAGTATCGGGACGGACGGGCAGACAGATGCTCTCATAAAGGAGATAGGTTGAAAGTAATACTTTCGACCCGCAGAGAAGGGGATGGTTATAAGTATGCGTAAAACGGAAATAAACCGTAAGACAAACGAAACCGACGTGTCGGTGACGCTTGACCTCGACGGGTCGGGGCGTTCACAGATTCAGACCGGCTCGGGATTCTTTGACCATATGCTGACGCTTTTCGCGCGTCACGGCCGGTTTGATCTGATCGTGCGGTGTGTCGGAGATACCGAGGTCGATTTGCATCACTCAGTCGAAGACATCGGCATCGCGATGGGAACAGCCTTTCATAAAGCGCTGGGCGACAAGCGCGGCATCAGGCGTTACGGGGATATTGTTCTCCCGATGGACGAGGCGCTCATCCTCTGCGCTGCCGACATTTCGGGGCGCGGGCACTGCGCGTATGAGCTGCCGGTGTCCGCTGAAAGAATCGGAGAATACGATACAGAGCTTACCGAGGAATTTTTTATCGCGTTCGCCAATAACGCCGGCATCACGCTGCACATAAAGAAGCTTTCCGGCACGAATGCGCACCATACCGTCGAGGCGGCGTTCAAGGGGTGCGGGCGTGTCTTGTGTCAGGCTGTCGCCATTGACGGCGCGTATGCCGACGAAATTCCCTCAACGAAAGGTATTTTATGATTGCGGTAGTGGATTACG
>CAYYFY010000129.1:0-6042 GCA_964471035.1 uncultured Eubacteriales bacterium | reverse complement strand
ACTGGTGATTTCACCGCTTTTGATGGCTTGTCCGGTTTCGAGAGCGGTCATTTTCATTATATCCATATGACATCACTCCACCGTCTTCGGAACGATGACGGTTTCATCCGTATGCTCCGGCGCGTTTTTGAGAAGCGCCGCACGGTCATAAGACGCCAATGCCTCGTCCCCGCGCATAACGTTATTGATCGGGAACACGTGCGACAACGGCTCTGTACCGTCGGTGTTAAGACCGCTCAGCACGTCCATATACGCAATGACAGCAGAAAGCTCCTCTTTCATTTTTTCCGTCTGTTCGCCGTCGAGTCTGATTCTTGAAAGCTCCGCGACGTACCTGACCAACTCTTCGGATATCCGCATAATATAACCTCCGCAAAAAAGCTGCCCTCGCCCGATAAACAGGGACGAAAGACAGCTTCCGCGGTACCACCCACATTAGTCACAAACGTAACTCACTCATCGCAAAATAACGCTTTGCCGCGGGCGGTTCTACCGATTCTGATCCATAGAATTTTCTTCCGCCGGCTCCGAGTGTTATTCCCCCTGACCGATGCGCCGCGTCGCACCAAACCGCGGCTCTCTTAAGCGTCTTCTGAGGGGTACTTCTCTCATCACTGCCTTTATTATATGCTATTGAAGCATAACCCACACGAAATGTCAATGTTTTTTTGGCGCGGCTCTTAAAATTATACGCTGCTCTGTTGACAATTATTAAAACGAATGATAAAATCAATTTATTAATAAATTGGTAATAATATACTTTTAATGAATGAAAGGAAAATTGTTTTGAAACAACAAATTCAAATACGGATTTATCCGAACGGTCAAATTGAAGCCAAAACACTTGGCATCAAGGGTAAAAAATGCACCGATTATATCAACGTTCTGGAAGAGGCATTACAGGCGCGTACGGTTGAAAGCGCCTATACGGATGAATACTACCAGAAAGAAGAAATAACTGTTCAAAGCGAGATTTATTTAGATAAAAACGGTTAAGGGAAGCGGTCATAATGAAAATTACTAACAAGGGATTAAAATGGGAGTTGCTGAATTCCCTATGGATTCTGGTCGCCTTTATTCCCTTATTAAATTTTCTCGCCTTTGTTTATATTGGTTCTTCCGCTAAGCAACGGAAATGGAGAATAGCGGGAATTATATACCTGCTATTAACTATAACTACATTTTCCTTAATAGATTTTGCCGGTAATGTTTATATTCTCACTATGTCGGTCAGTCTATTTGCTCCCCCCGTACACGCCTTTATGGTGCGTAAAGAATATCTCCTGCGTCGTGAAATGATAGTCAATAACATGCCGAGTGAAACCGACGCGCTTCGTCGTAAAATACTAAACGAAAAGAAAATCGTAAAAACAAAACCATCTCTGTTTAAAAAACAAAAAACTACGGTAACACCGAAAACGGATACGGAGAATAAGCCCGTTCCCTCTTCTGAGACTGTATTGCCACCGTTGATTGATTTGAATACCTGTTCCGAACAGCAATTTGCCGATTTGCCCGGCGTCGGGGCAGCTCTTGCGAAAAAGGCCGTTCAAATGCGCGCGCAGAGCGGCGGATTTCATTCGCCCGAAGATTTTAATATGAAACTCAATCTGATGCCGCATCTGGCTGTTCAGATTGAAAAGCTGGCGTATACCTCGGAACCCGCATCCGCCGCAAAACACGAACCAGGCGGGCGCGTCCTCGATTTGTGATGGTTATCAGAGTATACCGCATTCTCGAACGAACCAAAATGGCGGGGCCGGGCTGGCGATTTTGTCTGTGGGTACAGGGCTGCGGTCGTCATTGCGAGGGTTGTATGGCGGAAGAGACCTGGGATTACGACGGCGGAGCCGAGATGTCAACCGAATCGGTATTTGAACGAATTTCCGCCGTAAAGGATATTGAAGGAATTACTTTTTTAGGCGGCGAACCGCTCGATCAAGCCGCGGCGGTATATGAGCTTGTTCAAAGGTGCCGCCCTTTTGGCTTGTCCGTCACTGTTTTCACGGGATATACCTATGAAGAATTGCTTTCTAAAAACGACAGAAACATAAACGATCTGCTTAGCGCCACCGATTTGCTGATTGACGGTCCCTTTATACAGCGGCAGTTTGATCTGAGCCGTCCCTGGGTAGGCTCCGCCAATCAGCAATACCGTTTTTTAACTGAAAAGTATAGTGAAAGCGACATAAAAGATGTTCGTAACCAAATAGAAGTGCGTATTTCTAAAAACGGCGAGACTCTGGTAAACGGTATGGGTAATTTTGATAAAATAAAAAAATTGATATAGTGGAGGATCCAATATGGCGGAATGCTACACATCTCTGATGGGTCTTGGCAGCCTGTTAAAAGCGCGGTTCCCTTATATTTATATTCCAACCTGGGAAGAAGAACGCGCGGCAAAAATGATACAGACTGTCGTCAAGGACGCCGATATTATAAAAACTATCCGAAAAGTCTACACCTGGACGCAGACGGTTGGTTTTGTTGATGAGAACGGAACCAAAAGCAAAACCACTGCCGATCCGCTCAACGCTATAGATTTTATTATGGCAAGCAATGAAAACGCCGTTTTTTTACTTAAGGATTTTCATGTGTTTTTCGGTTTGAAAAACAGACCGCCGGAGTATACGATCATTCGCAGGCTGCGCGACTGTATTCCCTCCTTAAAAAGCGGACAATTCAAAAAAAGCGTCATTTTTATTTCGCCGGAGCTTGTCATTCCGGACGATATGCAAAAAGAAATATCCGTTTTCGAATTCCCCTTGCCCTCGGTATCGGAAATTAAAGAAAAACTCGAGGAAATTCTCAGCGCCAATACGATGGTGACAAGCTCTCTGACGGACGGGGATAAGGAAAAGCTTTCAAAGGCTGCCCTTGGATTGACTTTGCAGGAAGCTGAAAACGCGTTTGCCCGGGCAATGGTTGAAGAAGGGCAAATGAATTTAAGCGCCATCAATATAATTTTTGAAGAAAAAAATCAAGTTATCCGAAAAACCGGCATTCTTGAGTTTGTCAAGAGCGATTTGAATCTTGAGGATATCGGCGGATTGGGCAATTTAAAGCGCTGGCTGCAAAAACGTAATAATACATGGCTTGACGCCGCTCAAAAATACAACATCCCCGCACCGAAAGGCGTTTTGATTACGGGTGTGCCGGGCTGCGGAAAAAGTTTGACCGCCAAAGCGATGAGCGCCATATGGCAGCTTCCCCTTTTGAAATTGGATATGGGTAAAATATTCAGCGGAATCGTAGGCAGCTCCGAGGAAAATATGCGGCGCGCTATTAAAACCGCCGAGGCGGTCGCGCCGTCCATTCTGTGGGTTGATGAAATTGAGAAGGGGCTCAGCGTAACCAACGGTCAGGGGGACAGCGGAACCGGCGCACGTATATTCGGTACATTTTTAACATGGATGCAGGATAAAACCGCTCCGGTCTTTGTGATTGCCACCGCGAACAACATATCAAATCTGCCCCCCGAGCTGCTGCGCAAGGGGCGTTTTGACGAAATATTCTTTGTGGATCTGCCAACGTGCAAGGAACGGAAAAACATTTTTGAGGTTCATCTTAAAAAACGACTGAAGGGTACTTCTGTTGCGGGCGAAATTCTTGTAGACGACAGTATTCCCGATGAGATATTAGAGGAGCTCTCTTCTAAAACAGAAGGATTTGTGGGAGCCGAAATCGAGCAGACCGTCATTTCCGCGCTGTACGAAGCTTTTTTCAGTGACAGAGATATACAGTTGTCGGATTTAACGGAGGTTATAACAAACACGGTTCCCTTATCCGTCACACAACGCGAGCAGATTATGGCTCTGCGCAATTGGGCGAATGTGCGGGCAGTTGCCGCAAGCGACAAGGAAGCCCTTGCGGATTACGCGGTCAACACATCAGACGGAGATGAAGACATCAGCCGCAGTCGGGGCGGACGTACTATTGATTTTTAAGGAGAATAAAATGTCTGTTTCATTAATCTTATTTCCTGTTACACTGGCGATTGCGCTGACGATTCGGGAAGCGGCTTCGGTATTGATTGAAAAAGCGGCTGAAAACCGTGAGATAACGTTTGAAACCGTTTTTAACGATGTACATCTGTTGCAAAAAACACTCAGTGAGCACGGTCTGATAGTCAACGTTATTTCCGAAAACGAGCTGGTCTGCAGCGTTGATAATATTCAGCTCAGTTATCTGCGTCAGGACGTCGCCCGACCCTTTATGCTGAATGTTACCGGAGTTAACAACATTAACGAGGTGTTAAGCGAGCTCGAGTGTTTTGAAAACGAATATCAGCGGAATGTTCAAACATTTACATATAATAGGTTGCTCGAAAACGCGGAAGCGCACAAAATGCGCGTTTCAAATGAAGTTGTTCTTGAGGATAACTCCATTATGCTGACTCTCGATATTTAAAAGCAATTACATAATGTCTACTGAATAAACCGATTTGTGAATCGGTTTAGGTTTATAAAAATAACAATTTTTCTAAACCCGCCAAAATTACGGATTTTGGCGTTCAGCGCCATTGATCTTTTGTTTTCTTTAATATGCACTTATTTTCGCGCCTTTTTGAAATTTTCAGCAGGCATTACATAAGCCGCCTTTGTCCCCGATTTAAGGAACAAAGGCGGCTTGTGTTTACTTTTTAGCCCAATTCAAAGGTGGTGATGCCGTATACACGGTCCCAGTTTATTTTTGGTATTTCCCCCGTATACATACGCGCGGTCTCGAATTTTTGAGTCATCCGGTAGCGTTCGCACAGCGCTCGCGCACCCCCGCTAGTCTCGGAAATATCCAGATAAACCGGCGCCCCTTCGGCAAAACGCGCCAAACCGATAAACAGCGCGTCCGCAACGGCGTCCGTATCGGCGAAAAGCGGTCCGATTTTATAACCGGTCAGGCATTTCCGTATCGTGCCATAACCATATACGCTCTTGTCGCGGCAGCAGACCAGTGTATGTGCATTCGGCGCGCCGATCCATGACGCAAGAAAATCGTCCCTGTCCTCCGGAAAATGCAGCGCGTCGTAATCGGCGACCGCGCGAAACGGCAGCTCCGCGGCGGGAACAATATCCGGCGAAAGCGCTTCTGCCTCCGGAATAATCCCCTCAAACCGTAAATTCCTGTGCGCCAGCCAAAAGCCGGATTTTTTATAATTCTCCTGCTGGGACACGACCCCGTCCAGCCCGATATTGCAGCCCTTGAGCCTTTCGACCGCCTTGTTCCACAAAGCGAGCCCGTAGCCGTTATGCCGGTGTGCCTCCTTGACGATGTACAACCCGATGAACCCGAACGAACCGTATTTAACGGCAGAAACGCAGCCGATATGCTCTCCTGCCAACTCCCCGATAAAGAAGCCGTGCGGGTCCGCGCGATAAAAGCTCTCTTTATCGTAAAGCCCCGGATTCCAGCCCTCTTTGGCCGCGAGGCTTATGATAAACTCCATATCCTCCGGCATTGCGTTACGGATAGTGTACATGATTATTTCTCCTTGTGTTTTTAGTTGTTACATACCCCGTATTGCTTACAGTATCTCATTTTACACGATAAAAATCAATACGATTTTATAACGGCAACCGCAAAACACACCGACTTTTCATCTCAAATGGTGAAAAGCCGGTGTGTTTTTTTATTATCCTAATCTAATGATCATCACGGAAGCGCCGAGACCGTTGCCGAGCAGCGTTGCGGCGCCCGCTATTATCGGCGCATACATTTGCAGCCGTACCGTCGCGCCTGCGCTGAGGCTTAATTCAATTTCATTGTAGAATTGGGACAGCGTAATGGCGGGCGGTATGGTGGATTGTGCAATATTGCCGCCGGAGATAACCAGCCGTGTGCCGAGCAATACGGACGCGGTCGTGTTGACATGATAAGATATACGGTACAGGCCTGCCGTATTGAGCGTGAAGGTGGTATCGCCGGTCAATGTGATATCCGGCGACATCAGCTGTACGTTCGGAAGCGGAATGTTGCTTCCTAAGACGGCAACCGCGATCAGTCCGCCCACCGTATTGGCGGCGAACGCCGCCGTGGCGGAAGGCG
>CAYYFY010000128.1:0-6068 GCA_964471035.1 uncultured Eubacteriales bacterium | reverse complement strand
GTCGGCTCAAAATGATCGCTCGCGTACTCAAAGCCGCCTGTGGACACGCTGCATATGTCGGGCTTAAGCTCCCTAAGCATCTCTTTGGCGGTCAGAAAATACGGCACGCCGAATTTCTCCGAAGCGGCTTTTGCGCGTTCTGGATTTTTGTCGCATACGCCGACAAGCTCCGCGCGGTCACACTGAGTATACGCCGTGGCGTGATTGTGCCCGATGTGTCCCATACCGATAACACAGCACCGCTGCATAAAAGCCTCTCCTTTAATCGTTTACTCCCAATTCCGCCAGTTTTGCCTGTAACCTCTTCGCCGCCTCCGGATCGCCGATATGCAGGCTGTTGTATGCCTCGTCGGACGACTCGAACGGTCTGCCGAAGCCGTTCCAATTCAGATTCGTATATATCGGATTCGTCCTGCCCGTTTCGGCTTCTCTCTTTTTGATGTGCGCCTCCATGCGGGCGGTCAGGAATTTCACGACCTCCGGCTCCCTGTCGGCGATGTTGTTCTGCTCCTTCGGATCGTTAATCAGATTGTACAGCTCGACAGGCGGTTTGTAGTGGAAATCCGGCTCTAACGCTATCATCAGCTTCCACTCGGGGGTGCGCCAGCCGTGCTTTCTCATCCATGTCGCCTCGGTGATATAGAACTCGCTCTCCTGCTTTACTCCCTCGCCGGTGATGGCTTTGGTCATATCGCGTCCGTCGAATTGAATATCCGTTTCAATGCCGCAAAGCGACAGAATTGTCGGCATGAAATCCTTCATCAGACAGGTATCGTCCACACGCCCGACGTAGCCGAACTTGTTGTAACGGAACGCGAACGGTACGACAAGGACGTTGTCGTAAATCGAGTGATGGTCGAAATAACAGTCATGGTCGTAGAGCGTCTCGCCGTGGTCGGAGATAAAGACGACAATCGTATCATCCTCGACGCCGAGCGCTTTTAAGCGCTCAAGCATCTGATTGATACACGCGTCCATGTACGCGACAGAGCCGTCGTACTGGGCGATGATGTATTCGGCGTCGGTGCAGCCCTCCGGGAACCATGTTAAAAAGTAATCGCGAAATGGCTTGAATTCATAGACGGGCTTTAAGGATTTGTTGCTCTGATCGAACTCGTCGTCGCCGTAGAACAGCCTGTCAAACGGCTTGGGCGCATAATACGGGCTGTGCGGGTCCATATGGCGCATGAAGAGCAGCCACGGCTTATCCTGCTTAGCAAGACGCTCAAGCTCCGGAATCGCCGCACCGTTCATATTTTCCGCCTTATGCGGCTCCCAGTCCCCGTACTTGACGTAATTGTCAAAGCCCCTTGAACCGGCGTTGCCGCCGAAGCCGACGCAGGTCGAGGTGTAGCCGTGCTCACGCAGTACCTCGGGCAGGGTTTTGATGGAATCGATCAATTGCCCCTCGTGGCGCAGCGCGACGCAGTCGGTGCCGAAGCAGTCAAAGCCCGTCAGCATCGAGGCGTAGCCGGGAGTGGTCGGAATCGAGGGACTGTACATTTTTTCAAATACGACGCCGCCCTCCTCGATGTACTTGTCGATATGGGGCGTGGTGAGCCGCTCGTAGCCGTACAGGCTCATGTGGTCGCTCCTCAGGCTGTCGATGCCGAAGAGCAGAATGTTGGGTTTCCTATCCATGATAACGCTCCTTTCCTTTATCTTATCGCCCGCCGAGTTTTTTTAAGCAAGCGTTCATATACCCATAGCTCTCCGCGGCGATAGCTGTCGCCTGCGGTATAGTCTGATCCGGACCGATGACCTCAAGGCAGACCGGACCGTCATAGTCGGCGTTCACCATAGCCTCGAAGTAGCCGTAGAGGTCGATGTCGCCGCGTCCGCACGCCTGCAGGCCGGGCTCGCCCGGGGAGGGTCCCGCGCCGAGACAGTCGCGGATATGGATATGCTTCATCGCGGCGATGACCTTCGGCAGCTCAACAGCCGGATTCTCTCCCGCCCTGTGAATATGGCTCGGGTCCATATCGACCCCCAGCGCCTTTGACTGAATCTCGCTCACCATACGCAGCGTCGTTTCCGTGTTGTAAACTGCCGCGCCGACGTGCGCCTTGACGCACAGCGTCACCCCGAAGCTTTCGGCGTCCGCGGCGAGCACGGAAATGATCTCCATAGCCTCCTTGAAGGTTTCCTCGTCGCCTGCCTTGCCGCCGGAACCGATATTGATGACGGGAATGCCGATCGCGGCGCACGCCTCAAAGGCGAGCAGCAAACGCTCGCGGTCACGCGAGGCTACTTCGGTGGATAAAAACGGCAGGTCATACGCTTCAGAGATTGCCTGAAGCTCGGTCTTCTGGAGCTTGTAATTCTTGAGATCCAGATGCTCGCACATCCCCTCGATGGCGGAGATCTCCACGCCGTCATAACCGCAGAGACCGATCGCCTGAGCCGCCTCGCAAAATGAGAATCTTTTGAACAGAACACTGTTGACGCCTAGTCGTATCATGGTATACCCCTTTCGCAAATCAATCTTGTCCATTGTAAAGCAATCAAACTAAAATTTCAACGGTTTTTCCTTTATTTTCTCATAAATATTTGAATTTTCCGTTCCCGTTTATTTGACAGAAAAGCTCTTCTGTGCTATGCTTATCTTTAGTTATTTGAGTAATAAAAAGGGAGCGGTTTCCACGGAACCTTTAATCCTGTCCATTGATTGCGGAACCCAAAGCCTTCGCGCCATCCTGTTCAATAAGCAGGGTGAGATTGAGGGTGCTCAAAAAATCGTCTATGAGCAGCCGTATTTCAGCAAAGAGCCGGGTTATGCGGAGCAGAACGCCGATATGTATTATGAAACGCTGTGCGCCGCCGTCGGGCGTCTGCGCGCGTCGTGCGCGGAAAAGTTTTCGCGCGTAGCGGCGGTCGCGGTGGCCACCCAGCGCGACACGGCGGTGTTTTTAAACAAAAACTATGCGCCGCTGCGCCCCTGCGTCTTGTGGCTCGACGAGCGCGAAGCCGATGTACATATCCCGCAGGTTCTGATAAGCGCGCTCGGCGCCGTGGGCGCGGCGGAAACCATCAAGCAGGGCATACGCCAGTCCCGTTCGCATTGGGTCAAAAAGAACGAGCCTCAGATCTGGGAGAAAACCGACAAGGTCGTGCTGCTCTCCTGCTATCTGAATTATAAATTGACCGCAAAGCTTTCCGATTCCACCGCGTCGCAAATAGGGCACATTCCGTTTGACGCCAAAAACAACGGCTGGTACAAGTCTGAAAAGAGCCCCTTTTACAGGGTGTTCGGCGTTCAAAAAGGACAAATGCCTTTGCTCGTAACCCCGGGCACGGTATTGGGCGAGGTCACAGAAGAAGCCTCTCGCCAGACGGGTATTCCCGCGGGGACGCCCGTCATTGCCGCCGCTTCGGATAAGGGCTGCGAAACGCTGGGCAACGGCACCCTTAGCGAGGACGTCGCCTCCTTAAGCTTCGGCACGACGGCCACCGTTGAAATTACGACAAAAAAGCGCGTAGAGGTGCATCGTTTTGTCTCCCCGTACCCGGCGGCGCAAAGCGGTTATTACAATCCCGAATATCAGGTTTTCAGGGGCTACTGGCTGATCAGTTGGTTTAAAAAGGAGCTTGCCGCGCACGAGGTGGAATTGGCTGAAAAAAGCGGTATCTGCGCCGAGGAGCTGCTAAACCTGGAGCTTAAAAACGTTCCGGCAGGCGCGGGCGGGTTGATGGTTCAGCCGTACTGGACTCCCGAGCTGATGCTCAAGGACGCGCGCGGCGCCATCATCGGCTTCAACGACACCCATACGCGCTTTCATATCTACCGCGCTATAATCGAGGGCATTAACTTCGCGCTGATGGACGGCATGGAGCGCATCGAGCATAAGACAAAAACAAAAATAACCCGCATCGTCGCCGCCGGAGGCGGTTCGCAGAGCGACGAAATCTGTCAGATCACCGCCGATATGTTCGGCCTGCCCGTCCACAGGGTGCAGACATTTGAAACCTCGGGACTCGGCGCCGCCATCTTAGGCTTTGTCGGCATAGGCGAGTATGCCGACATACATGAGGCAGTCAAAAACATGGTGCATCACAGGGACGAGTTTAAGCCGGACCTGAAAAAATCCGCGCTGTACAAACAGCTCTATAAACAGGTATATCTGAAAATGTACCCCGCGCTGAAAAATTTGTACACAGCAAGCAGCGAAATCTTAAGCGCGGCGGAGAATGGCTATGAAATTTGAACTGCACACGCATACGCGTGAAAACGACATCGTCGTCACTAAAGACGCCGCCGAGATCGTGCGGATGTATCATGAAATCGGCTATGAGGGCATGGTTATTACCAACCACGTTTTCGATATCACGTTCGAGTGGTACGGGGACATTCTCAACGGCGCTTCGCACGAGGCGGTCATCGACCACTACCTGCGCGGCTACCGCCTTGCCAAAGAAGAGGGCGACAAGCGCGGTATGGTCATTCTTTTAGGGCTGGAGCTGCGCTTTGACGGCACTATCAACGACTATCTCGTCTACGGCATCGACGAGGAATTTCTCTATAAATCCCCGCTGCTCAATCAAATGGACTTCAAGAGCTTTTTAGCGATCCTGCCCGACACGGCAATCGTCTATCAGGCGCACCCTTTTAGGGATAACATGAGTATCACTAACCCGAAAAAGCTTTTCGGCGTCGAGGTGTTCAACGGCGGCACGTCCCACACCAGAAACGACATTGCCGACCTCTGGGCGGACAAATTCAGCCTCCATAAGATTTCCGGCTCGGACTATCACCGTCCCGAGCATTTGGGGCGCGGCGGAGTCGATTTTATAAGCCGCGTCGGCAATCTCACAGAGCTTGTCGAGGAGCTGCGCGCCGACAGATACACCCTGATAAAAACATAAGGAGCGTTCATGATAAACGTCGGTATCTTGGGCTTTGCCCACGGTCATGTGTTCGGCTTCGGCGAGCAGTGGCAGAAAAATCCCGATTGGGGTGTACGGATTACAAAGGGCTGGGATTTGGACGCGGCGCGGCGTGCCGACGGCTGCAAGCGGCTGAATATCGCCGAATCAGACAGCGCCGAAGCGCTACTGTCCGATGAAACCATCGGCGCGGTCGTCATCGCGTCAGAAACGCTGTACCACGCTGACTTAGCCGTTTTGGCAGCAAAGGCGAAAAAGAAAATTGTTGTCTATAAACCGATGGCGCTGACGCCCCAGCAAGCCGATAGTATCGTCGATGCGGTTGAAACATACGGCGCGGACTTCACGATGGCGTGGCAGATGCGCGTCGATCCGATAAATGAGCAGATGAGAACGCTCATCACAGGCGGCGCGCTCGGGAAACCGTATTATTTCCGCCGCCGCCATGGGCTTTCCATGCACAACGACCCGAACTTTAAGAACACATGGCACGTCGACGAGCGCCTGAACCGCGACATCTTCGCCGACGACAGCGCCCATGCGATAGACTGGATGCTCTCGCTGTTCGGGTTGCCCGAAAGCGTCGTCTGCGAGCTGTCCACCATGCACGACACCGCCGTTAAAAACGACCTCGGCGCGGCAATCTTCCGTTATCCGTCGGGACTGCTCGCCGAGATCACCTTCTGCGCCTCGTGCTCGGCCGCCGAAATCACGACCGAGTGCTATTTTGAGCGCGGAGCGCTCCAGCACTACGGCGGCGACGGCGTCTCCACCCGCCTGCCGCACACGGGCCTGCCGTCTCTCAAATGGTTTGTTGAGGGCGAGAGCGACTGGCGTATCAGCGACATTCCCGTCCCCGCCGGACAGTGGGAGCGCATCGGCGGGCAAGCAAAACCGCTGGCCGATTTCCTGTGCGGACGCCGTCCGCCAATAGCGACGGCAAAAGAAGGCAGGGACAGCCTTAAAGCCGTCCTTGCCTGTTATACGGCGGCAGAACAGGGCTGCCGCGTAAAAATTATTCAAAACGACTAATCCCGCTTTTTAGGTCTGCGCCGCCTCTGCGCGGCGTTTTTGCAGTTCCTCGGCGATTTCGAGCTTCTTTTTGCCGATAATATCGTATTTGAACATCTGGCCGGCGGCATTGATACGCGGGCCCAGTGCAAAGCCGAATTCGATGGCTGTGG
>CAYYFY010000127.1:0-6096 GCA_964471035.1 uncultured Eubacteriales bacterium | reverse complement strand
AAAAAATCCTCGAGCCACGATACGGCGTCGATGTCCAGATGATTGGTCGGTTCGTCGAGCAAAATCAGCCCGCAGTCGGAAAGCAGCAGTTTAATAAGCGCTAATTTGGAGCGTTCGCCGCCGCTTAGAAGCTCAACGCTCTTTTCAAGATCGTTTTCGGTAAAGCCTAGCCCTAAAAGCGCCGAACGCGTTCTGGCGCGAAAGACCAATCCGTCACGCCGCGCAATCTCCTCGGTTAAGAATACCTGGCGTTCAATCAGCAAGAGGTCGCCGGGTACAGCCGTCAGCCTGTCGTGGATAGAAGACAGCTCCGCTTCCATGGCAACGACATCGTCAAATACGGTCAGCGCGTCCGCGTATACCGAAACGCCCGTCGTCTTATAATACTGCTCCGTATAACCGAGCTTCACGTCTTTGCCAAGAACAAAAGCGCCCTCGTCGGGTGTCAGCTCTGAGCGAATCAGTTTAAAAAGGGTAGTCTTGCCGAAGCCGTTAGCGCCGATAAGACCCACCCTGTCGCCCGATTCTATTTTAAAACTTACATTTTCGAGCAGAAGTCTGTCGGGATAGCCGAAAGAGACATTCTGCGCCTGAAGACAGGACATAGGGATTCTCCGTTACTGTGTTGTGAATAGAAGGGACATTTCGCCGTCGGCAAAGACGTTTTCGCTGTCAGCGCCGATAAAGATGCTGTCGCCTTTTTTGACGGGAAGACTAACGCCGTCGGCGGACACTTTGCCGCACCCGCTCAGAACGACGACGCTTGCGAACGACGCGGTATCGACCGGCAGCGCATACACGCCGTTGATAGCCATAATGCTGACGTTAAAAAACGGACAGAGGCACAAATTTTTAACGCGCGCGTTCCCGTCCGCGTATTCTGTTACGGGACAAACATCTTTCGGCGGTGTTGTATCGGTTATGTCCACCGCCTTTTCAACGTGCAGCGGACGCGGTACACCATTTTCCAGACGGTTATAATCGTAGACACGGTATGTGGTATTGCAGTTCTGCTGAACCTCGGCGAGCAGTATACCGCCGCCGATGGCGTGGAGCGTTCGGGCGGGGATAAAAAAGAAGTCCCCTTTTTTTACCTTGACGCGGTTTACAAGCTCAAGCAGCGTGTTGTCCGCGATGGCGTTTTTAAATTGCTCTTTCGTGATTTCCCGATTGAAGCCGTAAATCAGCTCGGCGTCGGGGTCGGCGTCGAGAATGTACCACGATTCGGTCTTGCCGCGTGAATTTTCATGCGCCGCCGCAAAAAAATCGTCGGGATGTACCTGCACGGACAGATCGCTTTTCGCGTCGATAAGCTTTATCAGCAGCGGAAAATCCCCGCCTTGAAACGATGTGCCAAGCTCCGCTAAACCGCAGTCAAGGATCTGCCCGAGCGTTTTTCCCGCATAAACGCCGTTAAGTACAAGGTTATCGCCGTCGGGACGGCAGGTCAACATCCAGCTTTCGGCGATATTTTGACCGGCGCTTTCCATACCAAAATCGGTTATCAGGCGCGTACCGCCCCAGAGAATCTCCTTACAGACAGGTTTCAGCAGTAAAGGGTACATAAGCGTTCTCCTTATTCCGACGGAATATAGCTGTCTTCAAACTGTATCTGCTCCGGCTCCTCTTCGGAGGGGTGTTTATCGATGAAGGGCACGACCGACGAACGGACGTCCACCCTGTCATAAAACTCCCGAAATTTGACTGTAAAGCGCAGCTTGCGTTCACAGTGCGGACAAAAAAACACAGCTCTGAAGGACTGCCCGATGATATTCCAATCGGTTAGCCGTTCCGTGGGGCGGTTACATTTTTCACAGACGCAGCACATCTCATTCTGGTCAATGAGCGGACTGTCAATGTCGGTAATGGCGCGCGCCCGAAATAAGAGACGACTGTAAAAATTATCATCGCAGACGCAGAGATAGGATTTGATCATCTGCGGATTATAGACCTCGCGCAGAATATCCGCCGTCAGAATACTGTCGTCAAGCGCTCTGTGGAGCGAATAGCCGTCCATACCGATGTCTATAAGTTCGGCGGCTGCCTGCAGACCGATCTGCTCGGTGTTGGGCAGATTTAAAAACGCCTGCGTATATTTTTGCAAATTCAAATACTTCTTCAAAAATGGGATGAATTTGATCCCGTTAAAATAATGAAAATTTTCAATTAAAACGCGTAAATCGGTGTCTCCCCACGTCAAAATGGCGTAGTCTTCGTCGGATGACCATTTCCGAAACGCCGACATCGCCTGTGAAAACGGCGTACCGCCGCTGATGTCCTCGTTGGTGATGCTGGTCAGCTCCTTGACGCGCGAATGAAGCTTTTTGCCGAGCTGCGCCTTGACAAACATCGAAAATGTGTCAACCGTGTGCAGGTTTTCGTCGAGCATGACGGCCCCGATTTCAATGATTTCATTTATAAAACATTTGTGCCGACGGCTATAGGCGTTGTTCCACTCGAGGTCCAGAACGATAAAACGCATGAAAACTCCTCTTTACTTCAGTCCTGTCTCGTCATAGAGGCAAGCGGTTTCCGTAAGTATCTCCGTACCCGCCTTTAGAGCGTCAGGCACGAGAATATCGACGTCGTCGAGACGCGTATGGTAATAACGTGGCGGCGTGGGGTCCATGGCCGCAAAGCCGGTCGATTTTATTTTACCCTGCGTAAACGCCGCGGCATCGCTCGCGCCGATGTAAACAGAGGCATACGGCAAATCGAAGCCGCAGTTTTTCGCGGCATCCTGCAACAATTTTTTCACCTGCCCGTCGTGCTTGACCGTGCCGGAAAGGTCGCGGTCATAGACGGCCATATCCTTTAAGTCACGGATGGTGTCGACAGCAATGACTACCGTCTCTATTTCTTTAAGCTCGGCGCTGTGCGCCTTGACAAACGCTTTCGCGCCGCGCAGCCCTGCCTCCTCCGAGCCTGTTAAAAGGACGCGGACCTCCGTATTCTCAAAGCGTATATCCGCTTCATCAAGGCTCCTCAGCACACCCATCGCGCACAGGCAGCCGGACAGATTGTCCGCCGCGCCCGGCACGCTTCTGAACGGATTCTGAAAGAGCAGAAACGCCAGCGCGAAAGGGATAAATACGATCAGCGCGCCGCCGACGATTTTAAAAAACAGGGAGTTGCTTAAAATCTCCGCGTCATTGGTGGCGAGACTCGTGATCCACATGACAAAGTTGGCGATAATCGACGCGATGAAGCCGACGACAGCCGGAATCAGAACAGCCTTCATGCCGTTGCCGCCGAGCTTATAGTTGAGCGTCCATTCATACTGGGAGTCGGCGTGACCAACCAGATAAATACGTTTTTTAACTTCCCCCGCCGGTTTTCTGACAGCCAGAACGTTGTGGGACGTATGAGAGGGGAAAAGCTTGTCGATAAACTGCTTATACATACCAAACTCGAGTACGAGCGGGATGAGTCCCAAAAATCCCAGCCCGAAGCCCTTGAGCGGCATACACAGCAGATACATGACCATACCGGCTACGCCCATAAGAACCGTAAACGGTATAAAGCCCATAAATGCCTGACGGTGGACGGTAAACTCCTCGACAGTCACGTCGTCGGACCATTTTTTAAGATCCTCCGCCATGTCCTGCTGCGCCTTGTGTTCCTCGGGGCTGCCCGGCGCTCTGGGTCCGAAGGTTTTGATAATGGAAGTAATCTTTTCAACCTCATATTTTACGGTATCATCGATATTCGTTTTACCCTGCGTAAAGATCTTAGATGCGTATTTCATTAGTATACTCCCCCTTAACCCTAATATAATATCATTGATTCAATGTAAAAACAAGGAAAAACCAATAATTAAAGAAAAAATATTCGCCTGTTATGGATTGACAAAACCATTGTATAGTTTAAAATTACCTCATATTAATTGTTTGTGGAGGATAATATGAATAACGATGTCCATTTATTGATGTATTCAAAACCCGCCGGAGTCTGGACCGAATCATTACCGCTTGGAAACGGCAGTCTCGGGGCGACACTTTACGGAAAAACGGCTAAAGAAACCGTTGTCATTAACCACGATACCATTTGGAGCGGCTACCCGCGTGATACGGTGCGCGAGGGCGCTTTTAACGGCTATCTTGAGGCGCAAAAGCTTACCCTTGAAGGAAAGTATAAAGAAGCGCAGGCGGTTATCGAGGAACGCTGCTCAAGCGTGTGGAGCCAGGAATATATGCCGTTCGGGACGATGGAGCTGACCTTCCCGAAAAACGGCAAAGCGGCTTCCTACAATAGAACACTAGACTTAAGAACGGCAATATCCGGCGTCGTCTATACGGCAAACGGCGTTACCTTTACGCGCGAGGCGTTCGTATCCTTCCCGAAAAACGTATTCGTTTATCATTTTACGGCGTCCGAAAAGGGAAAAATCAATTTTTCGCTCAAATTCTCTTCGCCGCACAGGGGCGTTGTTTCTCATACGGACACTTTGTTAATCTTCGACGGGCGCTGCCCGTCCGACTCACTGCGCAATCACGAGGATTTTCCGGAGCGCGGCGAGCTGTACCCGCAAGAGCCTGAAAAACAGGGTATGGCGTTTCGCGGGGCTGCTGCTGTTACCGTTAAGGGCGGTAAAATGCGCACGGTCAATAAGACCATAGAAGTGACGGGAGCCGACAGCGCGACGATACTCTTTGCCTGCTGTACCTCCTTTAACGGCTACGACAAGCACCCTGAAACACAAGGAAAGGAATATAAAAGCGCGTGCTTGGAGATTCTCACGAAAGCCCAAGAAACCTCCTACGCCGCGCTGAAAAAAGAGCATATCGCCGATTACAAGCCGTATTATGACCGCGTGTCGCTCGATCTCGGCTCGGATAATACCGAGGATATTCCGACCGATCAACGCTTAAAGCGCCGTAATAGGGGTAAACCAGATATCGGGCTGTATACACTGCTGTTCAACTTCGGGCGGTATCTTATCATCGCCGCCTCGCGCGAGGGTTCTGAAGCCACGAATCTTCAAGGCATCTGGAACAAGGAACCGCACCCGCCGTGGCATTCCAACTACACGGTCAACATCAATACCGAGATGAATTACTGGCCTGTCTTGCTTTGCAATCTGCCCGAGCTTGAAATGCCTCTGATTAAAATGGTGGAAGAACTGTCCGTCGCCGGAGAGCGGACCGCGAAAGAGCATTTTCACGCGGGCGGCTTCTGCGTCAATCACAATGTCGATCTCTGGCGGCTGACCACGCCTGTAAGCGGCAGCGCGGTCTGGCTGTTCTGGCCGCTGGCGGGCGGTTGGCTCTGCGACCACGTCTATAAGCATTATCTCTATACGGGCGACAAGGACTACCTGCGCGAAACGGGATACCCGCTGATGAAAAAGGCGGCTCTCTTTTTCCTTGATGTGCTGATTCCCGATAAAGACGGTTATTTAATCTTCGCGCCCTCTACCTCCCCTGAAAATACATATCTGCATAACGGCGATAGGGTCGGCGTCGCCGAGACGACGACGATGACGATGAGCATTATCCGTCAGCTCTTCACCAACTGCGTTGAGGCGGCGGAGACTTTAGGAGAGGATACAGAGTTTCCCGCGCGGCTTTCCGACACGCTGAATAAGCTGTTGCCGTTTCGTATCGGCAGCGAGGGACAGCTTCAAGAATGGTACAACGATGCAGAAGACGCCGAACCGCATCATCGCCATAAATCCCATATGTACGGGCTGCATCCGGCGGCCATTATCACGCCGGAAAAGACGCCGGAGCTTGCCGCCGCCTGTAGACGCACACTCGAAATGCGCGGCGACAACGGTACGGGCTGGAGCCTCGCCTGGAAAATCAATCTGTGGGCGCGGCTTTTCGACGGCGACCACGCGCTGAAAATGCTCGACCTGCAGCTCACGCCGGTTAAAGAATATAAAATCCCCGTCTATTTCGGCGGCGGCGGCACCTATCCAAACCTCTTTGACGCCCATCCGCCGTTTCAGATTGACGGCAACTACGGTACGGTCAGCGGCATCTGCGAAATGCTTTTGCAGAGCCGTGACGGGAAAATCTTCCTGCTGCCCGCCTTGCCGTCATCATGGAAAAACGGCGAGATCAAGGGGCTGCTCGCCCACGGCGGCGTCAC
>CAYYFY010000126.1:0-6117 GCA_964471035.1 uncultured Eubacteriales bacterium | reverse complement strand
TTGGGGTTTCCTTAACAGGAGATCAGCGTACCGATATTGTGAATATCGCCCTTTCACAATTAGGATATCATGAGGGGAACAGCTCTGATAATAATCTGTCGGGTTCATCTTCCGGCACCGGAAACTATTCGGAATATAGCTATTGGTATGGAAAACATAAGGCGTGGTGTGCAATGTTTGTTTCATGGTGTGCTGCCCAAGCTCAAATTCCCACATCGGTAATTAAAAAAACATGTGACCCACATTCCTCCTCGTTTGGTGTTGCCGATAATAACTACAGCGATTATAAATATAAAGTTAAACCAGGGGATATAGCAATAATCAACAATGGAGCACACACGGGTTTAGTGTGTGGGGTAGACTCGACTTATATATATACAATGGAAGGGAATTGTACGGATAGCGTGAAAAAAGGTACATATAGAATAAGTACCGGACAATGGGGAAGTACAGCAACAATAACGAGCATCGGAGTTCCTGCATATCAAAATACAACACCTACTACCAAATCCGTTTATTACGAACTAAACGGCGGCACCATGACCCCCAATGTCAAAAACTCTTTTGGCGCAACCGCGATGAACAGAGGGCGCGGAGCGGGTGAGCTGATCATCTATAACGGCGCTTTCGGGGGCACGACCGGCACTAACCAATGGGGCGGCGAGGTCGTTGTCGATTCGACCGGATTGGTGACGGCGGCACCGGGATACGGTATTGGCAATAACGCGATACCGAGCGGCGGTTTCGTGCTGTCCGGACATGATTACGGACGGGATTTGATCAGTGGCATTGTCGTCGGCGATTATGTCGGCTATAACGCTTCGTCGTTGCTTGTACAGGTATTTTCTGATAGAAACAGCTGTCTTATAGGCGGTAAAAGAGTTCTCTCCGGTCAGGCTTATGGTGAGCTTCCCGCGCCCGCACGGGAAGGATATCTCTTTGCCGGATGGACTGATGCATCGGGAAATCCGGTTGCAGCCGATACGGTGTTCGGCGGCGATGGCGACGTGACCCTTTATGCCCAATGGAATCCGATTGTTTTAACTTCGATAGCTATTCAAAGTAATCCCTATAAGATGAACTACAATATAGGTGATGCGCTCGATACAGCGGGATTGACGCTTTCGGCTTCCTACAGCGATGGCTCTACGCAGACAGTAACGAATGGGTTCACCTGTTCTCCGGAGAAATTTACGACCTCCGGAACGCAAGACATAACAGTTTCATATGGCGGTATGACGGCGACTTTCAGCGTTACGGTTGCTGTTGCTGAGTTAAGCGGTATTCGGGTTAAAACCAATCCGACAAAAACGAGTTATTATGTCGGCGATTCCCTGAATACAGCTGGTTTAACACTGACAGCTAAATATAGCGACGGTATATCAAAGGTTATTTCAAGTGGTTATACCTGTTCGCCAACAAAACTTACTAAAGCCGGCACCCAAAAAATTATTGTTACATACGATGGAAAAACTACGAGCTTTAACGTTACGGTTACAGTCCCCCTCAATAGTATATCCGTCAAGACCAAGCCGACCAAATTGGCCTACTTTACCGGCGACACGCTGAATACGAAAGGTCTGACCTTGACGGCTAAGTACAGTAACGGCACGACTAAAACCATTTCAAGCGGCTTTACCTGTTCTCCGACGAAGCTGTCAACCGCCGGAACGCAGAAGATTACCGTCAAATACGGGAGCAAGGCGACAAGCTTCAGTGTCACCGTCAAGGCACTGACAGTGAACAGTATATCCTTAAAGACCAAGCCGACCAAATTGGCCTACTTTGTCGGCGACACGCTGAACACCGCCGGACTGACCTTGACGGCAAAGTACAACAACGGCGCGACCAAGACCATTTCGAGCGGGTTTACCTGCTCTCCGACGAAGCTGTCAACTGCCGGAACACAAAAAATCACCGTCAAATACGGCGGCAAGACGATAAGCTTCAGTGTCACCGTCAAGGCGGTTGTTTTAAGCAGTATTGCCGTGAAGACAAACCCGTCGAAGGTCAGTTATTTCGTCGGTGATACGCTGAACGCCGCCGGACTGACACTGACGGCGACCTACAACAACGGTGTGAAAAAGACGGTCACAAGCGGCTTCACCTGTAGTCCGACAAAACTATCGACAGCCGGTACACAAAAAATCACGGTTACATACGGCAAAAAGACAACTACATTTTCGGTGACGGTAAAGGCGGTTGTCATGACCGATATCCGGATTAAAACAGTCCCTACAAAAACGAACTGTTTTGTCGGCGATACACTGAACACCGCCGGACTGACGCTGACAGCGGAATATAATAACGGCACGGAAAAAACCGTTTCGAGCGGCTTTTCTTGTAGTCCCACGAAGCTTTCGGCTGCCGGTACGCAGACGATTACGGTCACCTACGGCGGTAAGACGACGAAGTTCAACGTCAGGGTGACGGCTGTCGAGGTTAGCGGCGTGAAGATTAAAACGCTTCCGACGAAAAAGAACTATTATGTCGGCGACACGCTGAACACGGCGGGACTGGTTTTAACGGTTGTTTACAATAATGGGACGCAGAAGGATGTCACAAGCGGCTTTACCTGTAATCCGACGACGCTATGGAAAGCCGGAACAAAGCCGATCACCGTTACTTACGGCGGAAAAACAGCCTCCTTCAATGTGAATGTCACCGCCGTAACATTGAGCAGAATCGCCACCAAAACACTGCCGACCAAGAGGGCATATTTCGTCGGCGATACGCTGAACACGGCGGGGCTGACGCTGACGGCGACGTACAACAACGGCACAACGAAAACCGTTACAAACGGATTCACCTGTTCCCCGACAAAGCTGTCGACCGCCGGTACGCAGGTGATTACGGTCACCTACAGCGGAAAGACAACAAGCTTCTCCGTAACGGTTAATGCTCCGGTTTTGTACAGCATTGCCGTGAAGACAAACCCGTCGAAGGTCAGTTATTTTGTCGGCGATACACTGAACACCGCCGGACTGACGCTGACAGCGGAATATAATAACGGCACGGAAAAAACCGTTTCGAGCGGCTTTTCTTGTAGTCCCACGAAGCTTTCGGCTGCCGGTACGCAGACGATTACGGTCACCTACGGCGGTAAGACGACGAAGTTCAACGTCAGGGTGACGGCTGTCGAGGTTAGCGGCGTGAAGATTAAAACGCTTCCGACGAAAAAGAACTATTATGTCGGCGACACGCTGAACACGGCGGGACTGGTTTTAACGGTTGTTTACAATAATGGGACGCAGAAGGATGTCACAAGCGGCTTTACCTGTAATCCGACGACGCTATGGAAAGCCGGAACAAAGCCGATCACCGTTACTTACGGCGGAAAAACAGCCTCCTTCAATGTGAATGTCACCGCCGTAACATTGAGCAGAATCGCCACCAAAACACTGCCGACCAAGAGGGCATATTTCGTCGGCGATACGCTGAACACGGCGGGGCTGACGCTGACGGCGACGTACAACAACGGCACAACGAAAACCGTTACAAACGGATTCACCTGTTCCCCGACAAAGCTGTCGACCGCCGGTACGCAGGTGATTACGGTCACCTACCAAGGCAAGACGGCGACATTCAACGTCACGGTAAAGGCTGTCACGGTGAGCAGCTTGTGGCTCAAAGGTATTCCGACGATAATCTGATGTCTGTAAAGAACCGCAAGCGGTTCTCTGCATCCGGCATCTGAAAAGAAAACCGCCGCAAAGCGGTTTTCTTTTATTGACTTTTGATTGAAATGATTCTATAATCTATAATGTATGTGAAAGGGGGATCGTCTATATGAAAAAAGCGCTCATTGTCCAGGGCGGATGGGATGGGCACGAGCCCGAAAAAGTCGCCAAAAGGTTTAAAAGGCTGCTCGAAGAGCTGGGGCTGTCGGTGGAGGTCTCCGATACGCTTGATGTGTACGATGATATCGATAAGCTTTTCGACATGCATATCATCTGCCCAATCTGGACGGGCGGCGAGCTAAGTGGCGACCGCACGAAAAACGTCGTTCTGGCTGTCGCGTCGGGGGTGGGCCTTGCCGGCAACCACGGCGGTATGTGCGACTCGTTCCGTAACAACACCGAATGGCAGTTTATGACCGGCGGCAACTGGGTTTCGCATCCGGGCGGCATTATTGAGTATACGGTCAATATGCGTACCGACATCGACGACGAGGTCACGCGCGGGTTGTCCGATTTTCAGGTGACGAGCGAGCAGTATTATCTGCATGTCGATCCGGCTGTCGAGGTACTGGCGACGACGCGCTTTCCTGTGGCGACGTACTACCATATTTCCAACGGTACCGTCGATATGCCGGTCGTCTGGAAAAAATACTGGGGCAACGGCCGCGTGTTTTATTCCTCGCTCGGTCATACCGACGACGTGTTCGAGAAGTCGCCGAATTCCGAAATCATCATGAAGCGCGGCTTTATGTGGGCTATAGAGGGCAAGGATATCGCCATCGCCGAAGATTCTGACACCGACCGCTTCATAAGCAATGAAAAGAACTATTAAGGAGCGCTTATGTACAGACTCGGATGTTGTATCCCCGGGGCGTCGTTCATGCCGCAGACCGGCGGCGAAAAGGCGTACGCCTATGACGCGCTGACGCGCGGCTGCCGCTGCATCTTAGAAACCGGCTTCGATTTCGCCGAGGCGACGGTCGGGACGCTGTTTGAGCTTTCAGAGGACGAGCTTCTGCGCGCAAGGTCCGAGGGTATGCGTATCGAGGTGTGCAACAGCTTTGTGCCGCCGTCGCTCCCCTTTGCTTCGACGCCGTCTAAAGAGCTTTATGCCTACGTTGCCGAAGCCATGCGCCGCATGCGGACGCTCGGCGCTCAGTGTGTCGTACTCGGCAGCGGGCAGGCAAGGCGCATACCTGAACAAACGCCCGACGGCGAACGGTTTTCTAAGCTTGCCGGATTTTTGAGGATTTGTTCGGAATTATATGGGGAGTACGGCGTGACTACTGTGCTCGAACCCCTCAATTTCAGGGAGACCAACTGCATCAACAAGGTGTCCGAGGGCGCGGCGCTCGTCAATGAATTGTCTTTACCCGGCATTTTCCTGCTGGCCGACGCGTACCATATGTCCGTCGAGGGCGAACCGCTGTCGATGCTGGGGGAAAACGAGGACATCTTAAAACATATCCACATCAGCGAACCCGACCGCAAAGCGCCGGGACTGGGTGAGGGAACGTATCTGAAAGCGTTTTCAGACACGCTGAAAACAACCCGCTATAGCGGACGCGTCAGCGTCGAATGCGTTTTTAGTGCCTTTGAAACTGAATGCGCCGCCTCCTATATTAAAGCCAAAGAATTATTTAAAATAACAACGAAAAACGCCTAGCGTTTTTCAAGAGAACCGCTTGCGGTTCTTTACGTAGTTCCTTTAGCTAGTTCCTAGTTCCTAACACCTTTTTTCAAAGGAGTAAAAGTTATGAAACTTAATCTGGATGTTGAAAGAACCTGCATTGAAGAGCCCCTCTTTTGCGATTCCTCCCGCGATGTTCCCGAAACCGTGAAAAGCGCCATCTGCGACGACGGGCGCGTATTCCCCGCGCAGGCGGCCGAGGACGGCGCCATCGTTATAGTGACCGCCGAGAAGGGCGAGGAATTGAACCTCACGCTCTCCGACGAGCCGGTGCCGGGCGCGGGCGTTTTAGTAGCCGCCGGTCGCGAGGCTGACAGTCTCGACGTACTCATCGGCGGCAAGCGGTTCACCTCGTATGTGTATTCCGACGCGTTTATAAAGCCGTACCTCGGACCGATTTTCGGCAAAAACGGCATCGGCTATACGCGTCTCGATCTGACCGCCAAGGAGCATCCGCACCAGCGCTCGCTGATTGTCGCCGTCGGCGACGTCAACGGCATCGATTTCTGGAACGAGCCGGGCGGAAAAGGCGCAGAGCGTCATTTGCGGCTGGGCAAGGTTTTTTCCGGCAGCGCTTACGGCGGTTTTACGGCGCACAACGTCTGGAAAAATAAAGAAGACGGCACGCCGATAGTGGACGAGAGCCGTACATTTACATTTTACAGCCAGTCCGAGGATTGCCGCTACATCGACGTGGAGATCGTTTTCAAGGCGTCTTACGGCGATGTCCTGTTCGGGGCTACCAAG
>CAYYFY010000125.1:0-6205 GCA_964471035.1 uncultured Eubacteriales bacterium | reverse complement strand
CATAACGGTTTATAAATCCATCGGTGTTTTGCTTGCAAGCCCATTCTTTTGCCATCTCCGGTTCGATTGTACAATAGAAGCCGCGGCCGTAATCGTTATGCTCGTTGCCAATAGTATACGACGGAACCTGTATCATATGATCGGTTCCGTGAAGTAATATGGATTTTTTCATATTCGTTGTCCCCTATCATTATGATGATACACCAATAATATATCATCGCAATGATAGTTTGTCAAGGTATGAATCAATATTTCTTTGACAGGCGGCTTTCGGCTTCCTCACGCGTAATTGCACCGGCGTTGCACTGCGCCATGATCTGGACGTCCTTGTCATTAAGCTTATAGAAAAAGAGAACGACGGCGCCGAGTAAACATCCTATGGCGGGGATGAGCGTATAGGCAAGCCACAGCCCGCTCAGCGCTTTTGGCGACTGGGTAACGCCCATTTTCGCGAGCTCTTCGAAGCTTGAGGCGCTGACCTTCTGCCAGCTGAACAGGCCGAGAATAAATATTCCGAGCGCCGCGGCGACGGAACCGGTCAGCTTCGTTGTGAAGGTCTGGATGGCGAAGGTGATGCCCTTGGCTTCGGTTCCGGATTTATAATTGCCGTATTCGGCGCAGTCGGGCGTAAACATGAAGATCAGCAGTCCGGTCATACCGGCGGGTATACCCTTGAGCACGGAAAGACCGAAAAACAGCGCCATGTTGTCGTAGCCGGCGAAATACTGGACAATACCGACGACCCCCATCATAATCGTCGCGGCGGTAAAGAGCTTCGCCTTGTCGAATCTGGCGAGTATCTTATTGACGAAGGGGACGAAAAGCGCCAAAGGACCGTAGGAAATACCTAAGATGAGCAGGCTGAAATTCGAGTTGTGGAACAGGTAATAGCTGATAAGCAGGTTCAGGGAGCCGGCTGTGGCAAGACAGCCCCAGACCACGTCCGCGCCATAGAAGATGAGCAGATATTTATTCTTGCTCAGGTAGCGGAACATCTGAGAGAGGCTGAAGTCCTCCTGACGCTCGTCGGCGTTATAATTGCGCTCCCGTCCCCGAAAGCAGATAGGCGTCATAAAGAGCAGGGCGACGACCGAACAGATTGCCGCGGTGAGGGTATAGCTCATTCCCACATCTTCGCTGGGGAGAATGGTCCCGAGCACGGTGGCAATACCCGCGCCGACGCCGGCAAAAATACGCGATACAGAGAGAATAGAGGTGCGCTCGGAGACGCTTGAGGTCATGGTGGTGACGATGCCGTAGATCGGCACGTCGCAAAGGGTATAGGCGGTGTCCCAAAGAATATACGCGACGGCAAACCAGATGACCTTGGCGCTTTCGGAAAACGATCCGGGGATACCGTACATGAGTACCGTCGTCAGCGGGATTAAGGCGAGCGATATGCGCAGCCAGGGGAGAAAGCGCCGGTTGTTTTTGAATTTGACCTTGTCAAAGACGACGCCGAACAATACGTCGTTTATCGCGTCCCAGACCTTGACGATGAGCACGACCGCCGCGCTCTTGTAGGGGTCGATGCTGCACATCAGCAGGTAAGTGGTCAGAAACATCGTCACCATCGAATAGATGACATTTTGACCGCACAGGTAGCTGCTGTAGTCCGCCCTTTCGGTACGGGTGGTCATCCAGCCCTCTCTGTTTGTTTTGACAGTCGTTTCGTTTTTCATCAGAAAGCCTCCACAGTGATTATTACAGTCTCATTTTTTTCCATTATAAAAGAGATGCCATCGCCGAAAACCTTATACGCGACGGGACAGCCGCTTTCGTTAGCGACGGTGAAACCGCCGTGGGTTTGAAAGCGGATTTTACATTCGCCGCCTGCTTTGGCGCAAACGGTGATTTCATACGGCGCTTTGTTTTTCCATTTCGCCGAGATATGAAAGTTGCCTCTGGCGACTAAGCCGCGAAAGGAGCCTTTTGACCAGACGTCGGGCAGGGAGGGGAGGACATCGATGATTACGGCATGGCTTTTCAGCAGCATTTAGGCGATGCCCCCCGTGCCCCCGAAAATGCCGTCAATCTGGAACCGCGGGTGGGTGTCCCAGAGGTTCGGCAAGGTGCCGCGTTTGAGTAAATCGGATAAAAGTTTGTGCGCTCTGTTGCCGTCGCCGGTTCTCGCCCAGAGGTTTAAGCGATGCGCCATTGCCCAGCCGGTAGATTCGTCCCCTCTGAAGTTCAAGGTGACTTTGGCGGCGTCCAGCCACGCGGGCGTGTCCTTTGTGATGAGGGTACCGGGGTAAAGCCCGACGAGATGAGAAATATGCCGGTGATGAAACTCGCCAATTTCGCCGTATTCGTTTTCCTCGCGGAATTCCTTGATCTGTCCAAAAGCGCCTACCAGCGCGGGGTCAAGCCTGCCAATCTGCGCTTTGAGCTTTTGTATCAGATCGTCCTCGATTCCCAGCAGCTTTGCCGCGGCGATCGCGTTCTTGTGGTTTTCCCAAACCATTTGCTGATCAAAGGCGCAGCCGGTGGTGAAGCAGTAGCACTCGTCCTCGTCCTGCTGCTCGGGGGAGGCGGAGTATTTGACGAGCAGCTTCCCGTCTTCTTCTATAAGCGTTCTCGAAAGAAAATCAGCCATACCGCGGATGACGGGAAACGAAACGGTTTTTAAGATGTCCGTATCCCGCGTAAAATCATAATAGTCCCAGAAAAGGAGCGACGTAAAAGCGCCGGTGCCCGGTCCGGAATGAATGCTGAAACCTTCAATCGTATACAGCCACGCCGCCGTGCCGATGGTCCAGCCGTCCCCGTCCTCGGAGTAATTTTCCGGGTACATTCTCTGAATATAGCTTTGAGCGTGACGCTCGGCGAGGGGCATATAGGCCTTGTTGTAGTCGGCATAGGCGGTGAACATTTCACAAAGGTTGGTACAAAACGCATGCCAGTAATTCATCTGGACGTTGATGTTGTGCCAGTAGCCGCAGCTCCACGGCGCGTCGTTATGGCAGTTCCAGGTGCCCTGTAAGTTAGCCGGAGTCGAGCCTTCGCGCGAGGAGGCGATGAGCAGATAGCGCCCGAACGCGAAGTACAGCTCCTCCAAATACCGCGCGGTATCGCTTTGGTTATCGGTTTTATAACTTTCAATGAGCGCGTCCGTGGCGATTTCCGGCTCGGTGCCGCCCAAATCCAAATCGACTCTGTTAAAATATTTCTGATAGTCCGCGATGTGCGCCTGCCGCAGCTCGTCATAAGTTTTCGCGCTTGCGTCGGCGAGGGTTTTAGAAATCTCCGCATGGGGGTGCGGATAAGCGGACAGCTTTTGTTTTTCGTCCGGTTCGGTGAATACGCGGCTTTCCATTTTATAGTTGGTGCCGAGCGCTATAAAAATGACGCAGCTGTCGGCGCCGGTATGCGTCAGGGTGCCGTCGGCGTTCGCAGTCAAAGTCCCTGTAGCGCTTACGGCCTTTATCTGCGCCTCGAAAAGAATGTTATAATACATCATTTCGCCGGAGAGAATAACGGTGTCGCCCGTCGCCTTTACGTTCCCGCTTTTACCCGCGCCGTCGTCCGGTTTGATGCCATAATCTTTGATAAACGGGATTTCCGGCTTTAGCGTGAAACGCAGAGCGTCGGGTTTTGAGGCGGCGAGCCTTATGACCATCACCTTGTCCGGATAGCTGACATAGTATTCCCTTTCATAGTCAACGCCGCCGCAGGTATAGCTCACATGGGCGGCCGCAATGTCCAGCGACAGGTCGCGCCGGTAATTGCTCACATTCTCATGACCGAAATCAATATAGATTTCCGCAAAATTATTCAGCCCGCCCGCGCTCATCGGATTGGAGAGCGAGTTTTCGGTTAACTGAATTCTTTCCGTGCCGGTTCTGCCGAATACATTCGCTCCGAAAAAGCCGTTGCCCAGCGGCAACGACCACTTTTCCCACGCCTCGGTTTCACTGATTTTTACGGCGTCGGCGGGAGAGGAGTACGTTAATTTGAGAGATTTCATGTTTCCCCTTGTCATTGTCGAATTGTTTATAAGTATAATTGTCCTATCTTTTATAGCATACGCCCTTATATATTGCAAGCGGTTCCGGCCAATAAAAATACTGAACCACAGCAAATCAAAATCAGATATTGTAATTCATAAATAATTATGTTATTTTAAATTAGTATACAGAAAAAATAAACGTATTTGAAAGGGAGCGTGAGCTCATCGAACGGCAGATTGAAGAGGAACACGGAAGCGACGGCGAATGAAACTGTAAATCAACGTAAACGATTTTTACGGAAAGGTAGAAGTTATCGCCGATCATAAAAGCTTTTATCTTGAAAACGAAGCCCTATACGAGTACATAAAAAATCTTTCGGGTTTTCAAAGCGATATGGAGTCTGCTCATTGATAGCCGGACGAAGATGAGGCATTATCAATAAAAAGGTGGTATGGTCATGAAAGCGATGAAAATAGTGTTTGCTGTCGTAGTGGTTATTATGGTGGCTTTCGGCGGTATGTATTTGTATATCTGCATTCCGAAAATGGCCGGCACGGAGTACACCCACGCGGATTACTACTCCGTACTGGCGAAAGCCGGTCTTCAAGATGAAATACCGATCGGAGAGGACAGCCGCATCGGGCTGACCGATCTTTTGGGCGGGAGCTTTACGGAAAGCGGCGCGAAAAGAATAAAAAACGTCACTGTTACCGCCGCGGAGGCGACGGCGTTTGTCAACGAGTCGATAAAGCCCGACCTTCTTGAAAACTTCAATATCGCGTTTTATGACGGGTATCTGGCGGTATCGTTCGATATAGGAAACGACGCGGATACCCTGCTCAAGGCGTTCCCCGCCGCCGCGGCTTATAAGAAATATCTGAAATTTGCCGCCGGAAAGCCTATATACTGGGAGATGTCCGTGGAAAGAGCGTCGGAGAAATCCTTTGCCGTGACGACAAGGGCTTTTTATGTCGGACGGCTGAAATTATCCGGCGAAAAGGTCAACGAGGGACTCGCAGCACTTACCGCGGGGATCAACGAAGCGGTCGGGAATATCCGTAATTTCAAGGTGAACGCGCTGAAATGCACAGCAAACGGAATGATTTTTTCGGGAACGGTTCCCGTAACCGTCCTTCCGAAGTAAACGGGTTCGACTCCCCTCGCCTTAACGCTATAGAATTTTCAGACCGGATCCGTCGCCATAAACGGCGGATTCGGTCTTGAGGGTTTTTTTCTATATTTACCGGTTGATCGCCTCGTGGTTTGCGTAAGCGATCTCCTGAAGATATTTGTACAGTGGCTGGATCTGATACCGTTTGGGGAACTCGAATTTTCGCGCCCCGATGGCGATTTGCCCGCTGGAACGGAAGTATGGAGACGCGATGTAATATACAGTGATTTCGCTGTCGTCGATCCCAAAGCCCGCGGTTTCCGCGGAAACCTCGATAATCGCGCTCAGATAGATTGACTTTACACTGGCTTTCTGACCGGTGGTGCCTTGCTTATCGAAATCGATAATGCGCCGGTTGGTGAACAGGACGACGTCTCGCAGCAGCTTAAAGCCCATGTGGATGGCTTCGCCGTCCATCAGATAGGTGCCGTATTCCTGCGCGAGCGCCTCCGGAGAAACTTCGCTCATATTGCCCATTAGCCCTTGTGCGATATTACTGCCGAGTTTGTCTAAAATGCTCATAATTCTGCCACCCTTTCTCTAATTCTTTTTTATTTTACAATAATAAGTTGAATATGTCAATATTTGCGTCTTGCCTTTGGTTTTGCCCCTCTTAACGGAAAAATAGAGCCGGATAGCCGAAAACACTTTTCAAACGCGGCGCATTGGTTTATACTATAGAAAGCAAGGGCGGTGATGGGGTGAAGGTGCGCATCGAGCTTCTCGACGACGGATCAGAGGACGAGGTGGTTATCCGCTGCGGCCGCGCGGATGAAACCGTACAGAAAATTCAGGACTATGTCCGGGAGCTGTCGGCTCAAAAACAGGAAATAACCTTTTATAAAGACAACGAGGAGTTTTACTTTCCGATCGACGATGTTCTGTTCTTCGAGACGGAAGGGGAGTATGTCTATGCGCACACGGCAAAGGACGCCTATCGGACGAAATACCGCCTCTACGAGCTCGAACAGCTCTTGCCCCGCTATTTTGTCCGCTCCTCGAAATCGGCGGTAATCAACAGCCGACAGGTCTACTCGATTACCAAAAACCTTGCCGCGTCGAGCCTGGTGACATTTCGCGGCAC
>CAYYFY010000124.1:0-6226 GCA_964471035.1 uncultured Eubacteriales bacterium | reverse complement strand
ATCTTGACCCGGTCGAAAACGCCGCCATCATTGCCTCAAGCGATTATGTCCACTATACGCTGATGCCGCTGTTCTGGGAGAGCCTTCAGAAATGTCGTGACGAATATGGCATGAATGTTACGATTATCGCCGGTACGGATTTGTCGGTTGTGTCCGGACTTGCGGAGAATTCCGACGCCATTATCACGACCAAGTCCTCCACAGGAGCGGCTGTCGCTCCCTTAGGTCAGCGTTTTTCTGACGGATACACACCCGCTAACGGTGACAGCGCCTATGTGTCTCCGAGTATGACCGTCGACGCCTCCGAAGGATATTTGCCGGACAACACATGGTATATCGAGGGGCTGTTCCACGGCATGGAATATAAGGACCCCTACACTGCCGGTCTGATGATGAAAACGCTGCTCACTGATGACCTCGCCGATATAAGTACAGACCCCGCCTATCCGCGCTTTCACGCGACGACCAATCCCGCTACCGCCGTTTTCGCCGCCTTTGACAAGAGCGCCGAGGGGATTGTGTGCGCTGACGACACGGCTTTGACGATTAAAAATTTGTCCGCGCAGTACCAGATGAAGCTGTTGGCGGTCACCTGCGACGGTATGAATATCAAGTTTAATATCGGCGACAACAAATATCTTGAGCCCGGACAGAGCGTTACGATCCCCTTTGTCGGGACAGTTCCCGCCGCCGCTAAGACCGTCGCCGGTATAACGGTCACCTACTCGCTTGCCGAATCACCGACACCCGTCAACGAGCGCACGTTCCACTTTACGGTCATGAACGGCGAGGCGCTGTCTTACGACGCGGAAAATCCCAATACGGAGCTCGACCCCGGACTGAACACCGTGCTCGGCAACGACACGGCCGCGGCGGTAACAGACGCGGGCTTTGCCCAGACGCTGATGATTCTGATGCATCTGCTGGAGTATCTTTTCAAAAGCATTAACCTCGCATAAGCTCAGATGACAACGCGGCCGGAATATTCCGGCCGCACTTTTTTAAAAATAGCAGTTCTTCTATTATGGTTTTACCGCTCCGTATCTTTTTCAAATGATTCTGTTGAATTTTCTTCAGAACCCTGACCGCATCCGATAAGGGAGAGCGTCAGTGTCATAACGAGAACGCACGTTACGAATTTTTTCATAGGTATCCGTCCTTTCGCGGTAAATTACCGCTTATTCTGATTTACCCCGCCGCGTTTGTCAGCAGTATATACGCGACGGCGGCTGCCAGCGTCAAAAGTGAGAGCGACGAAAATACGGTCAGCTTTTTATAGGACAAAATATGCTCGATGCGTACCCGCGTCTTTGCCCCGCCGAACGCCGGGGCGAAGAAAGCCTTGCCGGTAGAGGCGGACAGCACGGCGCTCGCGTATTGTGCGGTTTCTTCGCCGCCGAGCCGTTTTAACACCTTGGCGTCGCAGGCGAGCTCCGTATCGGCTAAGTATATTTTCAAAAAAATCCAGACGAACGGATTGAACCAGTGCAGGCAGCAGGTGAGGATCGCCAGAGCCCGAAAAAGGTTGTCGCCCCGCCGGATATGAACGCGCTCGTGCAGTAAGATGAAGTCGATGTCGCCCTCCATAAGGGCACAGGGCAGGATGATGTGCGGACGGAAGATGCCGTAGACCGCCGGAGCGGTGATTTTGTCCGACGCGTAAATATTGTCCCGCACGTGTTGTGCGGATTTCAGCTCGGCTTTTGTCAGCGCGTACAGCGCGCAGGCGGTGAGAACAGCCGCCGCGGCGATCACAGCCCATATGAGGGAAGACACCCGATAGACATTTTCGAGCAGATCGGTTTTATATTCGATCGGAAAATAGCTTTTAACGTCTCTCAGGCAGTTTCCTAAGCTCCAGGTCTCGTAGTACACCACCGTTGTTTTTATGGCATATTTTGAGAGCAGGCTCGAAAGGCTGTACGGGCTGGGCGGTGAAAAGGGGAGCCACAGCCGCAAAAACGCCGCGCCCCAAAGCAGGCAGGCGATATAGCGCGGAAGCTTTTTTAAGCTTCTTAGGAGCAGAACGACGCCGCCGGTCAATGTGCCTAAGATGCTGATGTTGAGCATCCAGTAAAACACCGTGGAGAAAGACATACTAATCCCTCTTTTCGATCAGGCTTTTCAGCGCCGCAGCCTCCTCGTCGGTGAGCGTTTCAGAAGCGAAGGACGCGAAAAACGCCTTGCGCGACCCATTGTAGAGCTTGTCGATCAGGCTCTTTGTCTCGGCTTTGCGAACGTCCTCCTTTTTAATCAGGGAGGTGCAGATAAAATCCGGCTCGCCGCGTTTTATCGCGCCCTTGTCGATCAGCTTTTTAATTACCGTATAGGATGTGTTTTTGTTCCAGCCGAATCGCTCAAGGGCGATTTTGGAAATCTCCTTTGCCGAAACCGGCTCCATTTCCCAGACAATCTCCATGATTTTCAGTTCCGAATCAAATACTTTTAATTCCATTGCGTTTCACCCGTTTCAAGGTCTTTATAGTTTTTCATAAATTCCGGCGTGTTGTCAACGGCGCTGCGCCAGAGCAGGCGGCCTTTTCCGTTGTAGCCGCTGTAGACGAGCTCTGTGCTGTACCAAATGGAGCTGACCAAAGCGGGTGCCGGCAGTTCGCCCGTATTATTCACGGAGACGACGATGAATCCAAAATCGGTATCGACAATATTCTCAATATAGCTGCCCGCCGTGTCTATACTCAGCGCGACCGCGCCGTCCCGATAAAACGACAGTCCGTTGTTCGTTTCAATCGCCAGACCATATTTTGAGTTGCCGGCAAACTCACAGAAAGTCTCCCTGCCGAATTCGTGACTGCCGACGGTATTCCCGTCGCTGTCATATAGTGTTAAATCACTGTCCGCGTTCAAAATAAAAATGGTTTCATCGGTTGTTTGCAGATAATAATCCCAAAGCTGTGACAGCGGCTTTTGCCAGCGGATATTCAGTTTCTCATCGACAGAAAAAAGCACGGTAACGTTAAGACCGTTTGTGGACGCCGAGAATGTGCCGTCCTGCGACTGTGTATCGATCAGCAGCGTAAGACCGGTATCTCTGCCGTAACCGGCATCGGCAATGCCTTCATAGTCGGACCCGCCGTACTCTTTATCTTTTTGAAGCTTCCCGTTTTTATCGAACAGGGACAGATGAATATCCCCCTTGGCGCTGTCGTCAGCGACGAGGATATTCCCGTTTTCAGTTAAAAACACATAGGGAGATTGATAGCCGCCTCTGTGATATTGTTCTTGCCAAAGCAAAGTCCCGTCGCTGCCGCACCGCGCTAAAACGGAGGGCATGAAACGGAAGCCAGAACTTGAAGGACTATAAAAAATGAAAAACGAGCCGTCTTTAGCAGGTAAAAGGTTAAGTTCGATATAATCGCTTTGAGAAATGAACGAATATATTTTTTCCCAGAGCAGGTTGCCTTCAAAATCATATTTTTCCACGCCGGTACCGCTTTGCAGCAGATACCCGTCGGACACGACCGTCGCGTTTTTCAGCAGCTCTTTTTCGAGCACGGCGCCCTTATAGCGGGCGGGAGTTTTTCCGAACGACGCGACCGTGGACAGGGGCGCTCCGGTTTCCGTTATAGCGGAGGACGCCCCGCATCCTGATAAGACAAGTATGACGAAAAGCAGAAACAAAGCGGTAAAGCGTTTGTGCATAAACATCCCTCCGCTAAAAGACTATCACAATAGTCTGCGTATGTCAACAGTGCGGGAAAATTTATTTGTACTTTAAGGAATTTTCTGCTAAAATGCAATTATAAGCCTTTTCAGAAAGGATCGATAATATGCAAAATTTTTCGTTTAAACGCGCCGTCCCGGTACAGGAGGGTGTTTCGGCGGTCGGACTCTCCGCGTTTATCAAAGCGCTTGACCGTTCGGGCGCTTCAATGCGCGGCTTCATGCTCCTGCGCCACGGGAAGCTTATCGCCGAGCGCTTTTGGGAGCCGTATACGGCAGAGGATAAAAACTGGGTGTATTCGATCAGCAAAAGCTTTACCTCGACGGCGGTCGGCTTTTGCTTCGACGACGGGCTGCTCTGTCCGGACGACCTCGCTCTCTCCTTTTTCCCCGAAATTGATCCGGCGTCGTGTTCTGAAAACGCGCGTAGAATACGCCTGCGCGACTTGCTTTCTATGACGAGCGGTCACGCGGAGGACCCCACGGTCAAGATGATGTTCTCTCCTCCCGAAAACTGGGAGAAGCTGTTCTTTGGCTTGCCCATTGAAAAAGAACCGGGAACATATTATATCTATAACTCCGCGGCGAGCTACATTTTGTCCTCTGTTGTCACAAGAGTGACCAAAACAAAGACCTTCGATTTTCTGAAAACGCGTCTGTTCGAACCGCTTAGGTTTCAGAACGTTGCCGGAGACGAAACGCCGTCGGGTGTGTTCACCGGCGGGTGGGGACTGATGATACGGCTTGAGGATTTGGCGAAGCTCGGTCAGCTGTATCTCAATAAAGGCGTATTTGACGGCAAGCATATCCTTTCTGAAAAATGGGTGGAGATGGCCTCAGGCGTTCAGTCCGACAACGGCGCCGCGCATAGGGCTAATGAGCCTGCCGATTGGCGGCAAGGTTATGGCTTCCAGTTCTGGCGTTGTCAGCACAACGCCTTTCGCGGCGACGGCGCGGCGGGGCAGTACTGCGTCGTCATGCCCGATTACGACGCCGTACTCGCATTGATGAGCGAAACGCCGGATATGCAGGAAATTCTGGATATTGTGTGGGACTGCCTTTTACCGGCGATGGACATGATGTCCTCGCCGCGCGAACGGGCGCTCTCCGGCGCGAAAATTACACTCAGCCGCGACGCCGACGCCGACGAGGCTGTCTTTGATTTTTCCGCGGACGGGCTCACGCTTTCTATGCGCGAGGACGGCGAAAGCTTCACCTTAGAGAGCGGACGCGGCTATTATAAGGAGTGCTTATGTACGCTGCCGATAGGCGAAACGGTCTTTACGCCCTGCTACACGCTGACGCCCGAAAAGCGCGTGTCCTCATATTTTCAGTGGACGGACGCCGATACGCTCGAGATTTTCTGGGTGTATCGGGAAACGCCGCACCGCGAGCGGCTCGTCTGCCGCTTTGAGGGCGATACGGTCAGCTTCACGCTCCACTCGAGCGTTCACGCGAAAAAAGACGAGGACGACATCGATTTTACGGGTAAAGCCGTTATGGAATAAGGAGAGACATGTTCAGAACTTGTGACATCATCGCCGACGGCAGCAGCGCCCGCGCGGGAGCGATTATAGAGAAGCGGCTTGCCGACAGAGGCGTCGCCGCGGGCAAGGACGGCTTTACGCTTGTCCTCACAGTAACCCCAAAAAGCCCCAGTGACAGCTGGCGCGTTACGGGAGGGGCAAACCGCGTCGAGATCACCGCGGACAGCCCTGTTACGCTTCTGAACGGCGCGGGCGCTTTTCTTCGGGACTGCGCCTTTACCGAAAACGGCTTCCTGCCCGGGGAAAAACGCGGTCTTACCGTGCCGGACTGTTCTTTGCGCGGCGTGTATTTCGCCAATCATTTTCATAATTATTACCAGACGGCGCCGTGTGCGGAGGTATGCGTTTATCTTGAGGATCTGGCGTTGTGGGGGTTCAACTGCGTGATGACCATTCTGCCGGTCATCAACTTAAAGCGGCGGGGCGACGGGGAATGCGCCGCGCAGATGGAGCGCATTGCGCAAATCTTTAAGCTGGCAGAAGACATCGGCATGGGCGTGTCAACGTGCGTCAACACTTCGATGACCTTCATGGAGTTCCCCGCACATCTGAAAGCTGCTCCCGTCTACGACCCGCAAATCCGGCACGGCAATTCCGGCAATATCCTCTGCATGGCAAAGGAGGAAAGCGTCAGGTTGATTGACGAAGACAACCGCTATATGCTTGAAATCCTCAAGGAAAACGGCATCGACCTCGACATTGTGTGGACATGGCCTTACGACGAGGGCGGCTGCGGCTGCGAGCGTTGCGCGCCGTGGGGCGCTAACGGGTTTCTCAAAGCGTCGAAGGACGCGTTTAAAACGGTATCCGAATATTACCCGAAAGCAAAGCGTCTGCTCTCGACATGGACGTTTGATACCCCCGAGGCGGGCGAATGGGAGACGCTCACAAAATCCCTCGCCAAGGACAAGTGGTGTGACATCATTATGGCCGACGCCCACGAGGACTTCCCGCGCTATCCGCTCGATAACGGCGTGCCGGGCAATCTGCCGATGGTC
>CAYYFY010000123.1:0-6239 GCA_964471035.1 uncultured Eubacteriales bacterium | reverse complement strand
GTTTTGTGTGCCTTTTTGGGGTTTGTGCTTCGACTTAAATGTTTCAACCTTCATTAATTACCAGAGGTGATATAAATGAAAATCATCGACATTTCTAACGACCCGTTCAAGGTCCCCGTCTATCCGGGCGACCCGGAGCCGTATGTGGATGTGATCCGCTCGATCAAGAACGGCTTTGAGTGTAACCTGAACGCCGTCTACACCTGCCTGCATTCGGGGACGCATATCGACGCGCCCTCCCACTTTGTCGACGACGGGGCGACAATTGAGAATATCCCGCTCGAAATGTTCATCGGCGAGTGTACGGTTATCGAGGTCCCGCCCGAACCGCTCACCGGCGACTATGTGGAAAAATATTTCCCGCGCCAAAAGGAACGGCTGCTGCTCAAAGGACAAGGTCAGGCTGTCTTTATCGAAAGCGGCGCGCTTGCCTGTGTTGAGGCGGAAATCAAGCTCATCGGCGTCGATTCGCCCTCGGTCGGCATGAAGGGGCAGCAGGGGCGCACGCACAGGGCGTTTCAGAACGCGGGCACGGTCATCCTTGAATACCTGAATCTTGAGGACGTTACCCCCGGGGACTATCTGTTAATCGCGCTGCCGCTGAAACTCTCCGGTCTTGAGGCGTCGCCCTGTCGGGCGGTGTTGATTGCGGACTATTTGTTCTGGAGCGGCCGATAAAACGGGAGTCTACGATTCATAGGGTGTCCTCCGTATCGTTTTGTGATAGTATAATGGCAGATAAAACGAAAGCGGTGGTTCTTTGAACAGCGAAAGAGTCGGACGGTTTATCGCCGAGCAGAGAAAGCTTTGCGGTCTGACGCAAAATCAGCTTGCCGAAAGGCTCCATGTGACCGATAAGGCGGTCTCCCGCTGGGAAACGGGAAAAGGGTATCCGGACATCCAGACGCTGACGGTGCTCGGCGAAGTACTCGACATTTCACTGAACGAGCTGCTGCGCGGGGAAAAAATACCGCCGGAGCAAGCGGCGGCGGCGGCGGAGGAAAGCGTCGCCGACGCCTACAGCAGTGTCAGGCGCACAAAGAAAAACAGCCGGCTCATCGTTGCTGCCGTCTGTATTCTGGCGGTAGCCGCCTGCCTGCTTCTGAGCGCAATATTGAAGAATAATAATGTCGATCAGTTTAATATGATATTGTACTCCGGTGAAAAGGCGTTCGTCATGGAGGAGCTGCGCGGCGCGGTTACGAAAAACTTTGCCGTTTCACGGGAAACCGTCTGCACAAGCTATTATATCCGTTTTGCTCCCGACGGGGAAATAACCTATGTCGATATACAGCTCAACGATCCGTTGTTTCATCAGACGCTCCAGCTGAAAGTGTGGACTACGGATAATAAACTGACCTGTGCTGTTATAAGAATACAGGATGTTATCTCCGAAGAGGACGGTATGTTTTTCAACGACGTGATTAAACTGACCGAACGAACGGATTTTTTCGCGCTGGAGAATAAAAACAGCGATATACGGGATTTCACGGCTCTTTGCGTCTGCGGCGAAAGCACGATTTTTCAAACCTTTCCGGAAGACCGCGTCGTGGGGTTTGGCGATCACCAGCACCTTTTTAAGGATGGGGAGGTAAAGCAGGTATTATCATCCGAGGGTATGGCCGGTAAATACTACGAGGTTATGATCACGCCCGAGACCGGGGGAAACGGCGCCAGCTCCTGCTGCAGTATTTATGTAAAGCGATAACCGCGCGCGCGGAGACGGGTTGAACGGATAGTCCGTAGAATCCACGAATTTAAGGGATGTGTTGAAAATGAAGCCTGCACTGATTGCCTTTTCGGTTGTTTTAGCCTTATCCTCCGTATTCCCCTTAAAAACGGCGGCTGCGGCTGATTCAACCGCGCCTTTGTCGGCGAAAGCCGCCGCCGTTTCCGTCGCAAGCACGGGGTTTGAAAGCGAATTGTGGGTAGCAAACGAGCTTGTTTTTACCGCCTCGGCTGGTTATGCCGACCCGTTTGACGACGTGACGCTTGACATGGTTCTGACAAACACCTCTGACGGGGTCATTCTGACTGTCCCCGGATTCTGGGACGGGGGCGGTACGTGGCGCGTCCGTTTCACTTTGACGAGCGAGGGAGTGTGGACGTACAGGACGGTTTGCTCGAACGAGTCCGATACGGGTCTCCATAATAGAACAGGCGCCGTTAACGCCGTGCCGTATACGGGAGAGCTGGACATTTATAAGCACGGTTTTGTAACAGCCAATGAGGGCAAACGCTTTTTTACCTACGCCGACGGTACGCCTTTCTTTTACCTGGGGGATACCCATTGGGGCATGGCGAGCGAGGAGCTTGACGGCGCCGGAGAACACGCGGGCGGCACGGCTGTGGAATCGCATTTCAAATACATCGTGGACACCCGCGTCAGGCAGGGCTTTACCGTTTATCAATCCGAACCCATCGGCGCCGTCTATGATCTGACTGACGGCGTCGGTCAAAACGATGTTGCCGGATTCGATTATCTGGACAAACAGTTTGCCTATATTGCCTCAGCCGGTCTGGTTCACGCGAACGCCTGCTTTTTCTATCCGGCGACCATGACCGGAGCGGCCTTCGCCGATATGGCGTATCTTCAAAAGCTCACCCGTTACTGGGTGGCAAGGTATTCTGCCTATCCGGTACTGTGGACGCTGGGACAAGAGGTGGACAACGACTTTTACGAGATGTTCGACACGGAGAACAATCCGTATAAATCGGTAGGCGTGTATATTCATACTTACGACGCGTACCGGCACCCGCTGTCCGCCCATCAGGAGCACACGGGGGCTACCAAGGCGTCGAACTCGGCGTTCAAGGATGTAGCCGGTCACAATTGGTTTGCCGCGCAGTGGTCGCCTAAGCTGAATGGTCAGCTGGATTTCGGCGTACCGAGGGATTATTGGGAAAACGGGGACGGCAAGATCGCCGTCAATTACGAAGGTCGGTACGACTACCTGTGGACCAAGCACTTCGGCGCGCGGGCGCAGGGCTGGACGGCGTATCTGAACGGTCTGTACGGCTACGGGTATGGCTGCGCGGACATCTGGCTGTACAAGAGCACCTATGATATGGATACCGTTTCAGACGACGGCATCGACACCGTCACGCCGGAGGACAAGGCCGTTTTATGGCCGCAGAGCTTAGAATTTGAGACGGCATATCAGCTGGGAGCTATGCGTAAATTCCTTGAGGAGAACGAGTGGTGGAATTTAACGCCGCGCTTTGACGGCAGCCAATGGTTTTCCGGAGACACACTGTTTAATTTTATGGTAAAGGTTACGGAAATTTTCAAAGGCTCCGGCTCCCTGCTTGAAAAAATGTCCGCGCTTTTACAAATCGGCAGCCTGACCCCGTACTTTTCTTTGGCGACCGACGGAAACTCAAGATATGTCATTTATTTTTACAACCAATCGACGGATACGGGCGTCGTTAATAACATGGACAGAGCCGCGCGCTATACCGCCCGCTGGTTCAACCCGCGCACGGGAGAATATGAGGGCGAGGTCAGAGATGTCGCGCCGAACCTTTTCGGGAGCTATCGGCCGGGCGGCAAGCCCGACTCCGGCGACTGGGTGCTGCTGCTTGAAAAACAGGCGTAAAAAGAGGGAGAAAGCGAAACGCTTTCTCCCTCTTTTTAGGGGTCGTTTTAGTCCTTATAATTTCTTTTAATTTTCAAAGTTGTGGTTTTCGGGAACTCTGTATCGCGGATTTTAATTTTCGTGACCTGCTCATACAGCGGCAGACCTCTGTTGACCTGATTGACATCGGCGCGGATTTTTTCCTTCGCGTCGGGGGTCCCCTCGGTGTCGAGGAATAATTCGGCGGTAATCGCGCCGCTTTCCTCATAAACGAGAACTTCCATGACGTAGCTTATACAGGAGAGCTTGTCCTCGATGGCCTCCGGAGAAACATTTTTGCCGTTGCTGAGGATAATAAGATTCTTTTTTCTGCCGACAAAATACAAGAAACCGTCCTCGTCAATTCTGCCGTAATCGCCCGTTTTGAACCAGTCGCCGTCGAAAACCTCGGCGGTGCCCTCGGGGTCGTTGTAATAACCGCGCATGACGTTATCGCCGCGCACATAGATTTCGCCGACACCCTTTTCGTCCGGTTCGCTGATTTTGATTTCACAGCAGGGGACGGGCAGACCGACGCTGCCGAATTTGAAGTTTTCAAGCCGGTTGCAGGTGATGGCGGGGGAACATTCGGTGATGCCGTAGCCGTTGATGATCTGGATGCCGAAGTCATACAGTCCCTTTTCGTAGACCGGATCGAGGAACGCGCCGCCGCAGACAATAAGCTCTAAATTTCCGCCAAGGTTGTCGATGATCTCTTTGAATATTTTTCTTCTTTTATCGATGCCGAGCTTCATAAGGAATTTGCTGATCTTAAGGCCTTTTTTCAGCATGTCCTCTCTGCCTGTCTGTTGCGCCGTCGCCCAGATTTTTTTGTATATCGTTTCGACCGCGAGCGGCACGGCGGAGAAATTCTGCGGCTTATATTCTATGAGCGCTTTCGGCACCTCCGCGATATTCCGGCAGATATATCCCCACTCACTGAGCAGGCAGCCGGAAAATAGCGCGCCGACCCAACAATAGGTGTGGTTTAAGGGCAAAAAGCCGATCGCATGACCGCCCGTGAGGACGCTGTTGCCGGCGAGCAGGCTTGACGTGAGATTTTTATGCGTCAGCATGACGCCCTTGCTTTTCCCCGTCGTACCCGAGGTATAGACGATACAGGCCAAATCTTCGGGCAGAACCTCGTCCTCAGTATAGCATTTGTCGCCGTTTTGGAGCGAAGCCTGTCCCGCGGCGATAAAGCTTTCGAGGTCCGCTATATTCAAATACGTTTTAACCGCGATGCCCGCTGTATTTTTAAAACTTTCAACAGAGCCACCAAAGTCGTCCCCGTAGAATATCGCCTCACAGCCGCTCTGCACCAAAATCTCGGCAAGCGCTTCGTCGGGTAGCTTGGCATCAAGAGGGACGGTGATATTTGTGCTTGTGATCAGCGCGAAATAGCAGATAATCCATTGGTAGTTGCTGTCGCCTACAATGGCGACCTTCTTATTGTGTATACCGTTGTTATATAAATACTGACCCAGTCCTGCGTAATCGTGATAAACGTCGTTAAATGTCTTTGTTTGCTCAACGCCGTTTTTATCGCGGAATACATATTGCTTTTTTTCCTGCCCATTCTTTGAACCGTATAGTACGACTTCCTTGATGGTGAAAAGTTCCGGCTGCTTGGTCATTTCCTGTTTTTGCTTTTTCATGTTCCTTATACGCCCCCCCAGTGTAACTAGTCTACCCTATTACAGACTTGTTGTCAACAATTGCATGAATGAAATTAAAAATTCATATTGCAGTGACTTATATTTTATGATATACTCAACTTCGTATCATCTGCTAAGATGTGAGTTTTTGAAAGAGAAAAGGAGTGTTTTCCTTTCAAATTGCAGAGAAAGGATGATCACGATAATGAGCAAAGAGTTCGGAAGATATGTAAAAAAAGGACCGCCGTCGGGAAAAACGTTCGATATGATGAGGTCGCCTGTCAAGCAGAAACGCCACATTATGATCTTCGTGTGGTTTTTTACGACCCTTAGGCGGTGGGCGCATCTGACGAAAGTCCACAGGGTACGGATGCAGGGGGTAAAGCCTCCGTACATCCTGCTCTGTAACCATAACGCCTTCGTGGATTTTTATGTGATGTCGTCCATTCTGGCTCCGCACAGGGGGTGCTACCCCGCGGCGGTAGACGATTTTATCGGTAGGGAATACTTTTTAAGGCAGCTTGGCGGCGTGCCGAAACGGAAGTTTACGGCGGACATCAACCTTTTGCGCCAATGTAAAAAGGTGCTGAAGGAAGGCGGCGTTTACGGAATTTATGTCGAGGCGCGCTACGCGCTGTGCGGCGTCACCGAGGTCATTCCCGACGCGGTGGGGCAGCTCTTAAAGCGGCAGGGCGTTCCGGTCGTGACCATAAAATACAGCGGCCACCACCTGTTTGACCCGTTCTGGGGCAACCACCACCGCCGGCGCGTTATTCCCTTTGAGGCGACTTTGACGCAGGCTTTTTCACCCGAGGAACTGGAGAGTGCCACCGTCGACGAAATCAACGCGAAGGTGCGCGAGCTGCTCTATAACGACGATTTCAGATGGCAGAGTGAAAACAGGGTCAAGGTGACGTATAAAAAACGCGCCGAGGGGCTGCACAAGGTGCTTTACCAGTGCCCG
>CAYYFY010000122.1:0-6241 GCA_964471035.1 uncultured Eubacteriales bacterium | reverse complement strand
GGTGAGTGTTGAAAATTTCGCGTGCCCGCCAATGACGATGAGGAGGCAAAAGAAATGGCAGTGAAGGAAAAAATCAGAATCAGGCTCAAGGGGTATGACCACAATCTTGTGGATAAGGCGGCTGAAAAGATCGTCGAGACCGCCAAGCGCACGGGCGCTCAGGTTTCCGGTCCCATTCCGCTCCCAACGGAAAAGGAAGTCATCACAGTATTGCGCGCGGTGCATAAATATAAGGATTCCCGCGAGCAGTTCGAGCAGCACACCCATAAGAGGCTTATCGATATTTTGCGTCCTTCGAACAAGACCGTCGAGGCGCTCACAGGTCTCGAGCTTCCCGCGGGCGTGGATTTCGAAATCAAGCTTTGACATCAGATAGGGTTATCTGTTGATCATGTTGGCTGTTAGTCAACCAATAATCTGACAGGAGGAAATACAATGCAAAAAGGTCTTATCGGAAAAAAGATCGGTATGACGCAGATTTTTGACGAGCGCGGGATCATGATCCCCGTCACCGTCATCGAGGCGGGTCCCTGTGTCGTCGTGCAGAAGAAAACCGTTGAGAACGACGGCTACGCGGCGGTTCAGGTCGGCTACGGCGACATGAAGGCGGCGAAGCTTAAAAAGCCCATGAAGGGACACTTCGCAAAAGCGGGCGACATCGCCCCCAAGAAGGTTTTAAAAGAGTTCAAGCTTGCCGCGCTTGACGACGTCAGCGTCGGCGATATTCTGAAGGTCGATATTTTCGCCGCCGGCGAAACGGTTGACGTAGTCGGCACCAGCAAGGGCAAGGGCACCGCGGGCACCATCAAGAGATGGAATTTCTCACGCTTAAAAGAGACCCACGGCTCCGGTCCGGTCGCCAGACACGGCGGCTCCTTAGGCGCAAACAGCGACCCCTCGCGCGTGTTTAAAGGTAAGAAGATGGCCGGTCACCTCGGCAGCGAGCGCGTCACCGTCCAGAATCTCACCGTCATCAAAGTCGACGTCGAAAACAACCTCATTGCCATCAAGGGCTCCGTTCCGGGTCCCAAGGGCGGCATCGTGGTCGTCGCCGACGCCGTGAAGAAGGTATAAGGAAGGAGTGTTAGAGATGAAAAGTGTGTCAGTACTTGACATGACCGGCAAGAAAGTTTCCGACATCGAGCTCTCCGACGCCGTTTTCGGCATCGAGCCCAACACCTCGGCCATGCACCTTGTCGTGGTCGGTTATCTGGCAAATCAGCGTCAGGGCACTCAGTCCACAAAGACCCGCGCGGAGGTCCGCGGCGGCGGCAAAAAGCCGTGGAGGCAAAAGGGCACCGGTCGCGCCAGACAGGGCTCCACCCGCTCCCCGCAGTGGTATCACGGCGGCGTGGCGTTCGGTCCCAAGCCCCGCACCTACGGCATATCCATCAACCGCAAGGTCAGAAGGCTGGCTATGAAGTCCGCCCTCTCCTCGAAAGCCGTTTCCGATGAGCTTATCGTGCTCGACGGCATCACCCTTGAGGGTATTAGGACCAGAGCCATCGCCGATATGTTCGCCGGTATCAACGCGAAGAAGAAGGTTCTCCTTGTTCTTCCCGAGAATAACGAAACCGTCTACAAGAGCGCGCGCAACATTGCCGGCGCCAAGGTTGCCACGGTGGGGACGCTCAACGTCTATGACATCCTCAACTGCGACTCGTTGGTGCTGCTCAAGGACGCCGTTGTGAAACTTGAGGAGGTATACGCGTAATGGCTAAGCTCGCACAGGATATTATTATAAGACCGATAATCACGGAAAGCTCGATGGACGGCGCCTCTATGAGAAAATACACCTTTGAGGTCGCCAAGACCGCCAACAAGATTGAAATCGCTCAGGCTGTCGAGAAGCTTTTTGGCGTCATAGTCAAGAGCGTGAACACCATCAGTGTCAAGGGGCATCTGAAACGCCAGGGTCGTTTTGAGGGCATGACCTCTTCCTGGAAAAAGGCGATCGTTACGCTGACCGAGGATTCCAAGGGCATCGAGTTCTTTGAAGGTATGATGTAACCGGCTTTACTGCCGGATCAAGACGGCGGCATCGTATGGAGGCCGACATCCTCCGCAAAGCTGCCTGACAAGGAGTGTGAACAAAATGTCGATCAAAGTGTACAATCCGACGACTAACGCCAGACGTAATATGTCGGTTATCGATTATACCAAGCTGTCTAAAACCGGACCGGAAAAGAAGCTTCTTGAGCCTCAGAAGAAAAAGTCCGGCCGCAACAGCTACGGCAGGATCACCGTCCGCCACAAGGGCGGCGGAAACCGCCAGAAGTACAGGGTTATTGATTTCAAGCGCAATAAATTCGATATGCCCGCGACGGTTTTGACCATCGAATACGACCCGAACCGTTCGGCGCACATTGCGCTTATCCAGTATGAGGACGGCGAGAAGGCATACATCCTCGCTCCCGCCGAGCTCAAGGTCGGCGACAGGGTCGAGTCAGGTCCGTCCTCCGACATCAAGCCCGGAAACGCGCTTCCGCTTAGCGCCATGCCGACCGGTACGTTCATCCACAACGTTGAGCTGTATCCCGGCAAGGGCGGTCAGCTCGCCAGAGCCGCCGGCAACGCCGCCCAGCTCATGGCGAAGGAGGGTGCTTACGCGCTGCTCCGCCTGCCCTCCGGAGAGCTCAGAAACGTCCCCGCTCAGTGTATGGCGACAGTCGGCCATGTCGGTAACGGCGATCACGAGAACATCAAGATCGGCAAAGCCGGACGTACCCGTCACATGGGTATCCGCCCGACGGTGCGCGGCTCGGTCATGAACCCCTGCGACCACCCGCACGGCGGCGGCGAGGGCAAGTCGCCCATCGGCCGTCCCGGTCCGGTTACTCCGTGGGGCAAACCGGCGCTCGGCTATAAGACGCGCAGCAAGAAGAACCGCTCCGATAAATTTATCGTGAAGCGTCGCAACGGCAAATAAGCCGAAAGGAGAATCATCATGAGCAGAAGCATTAAAAAGGGACCGTATGTACTGCCCAGCCTCTACAAAAAGGTTCTTGCCATGAACAAAACCGGCGAAAAGGTCGTTCTCAAGACCTGGAGCAGAAGCTCGACCATTTTCCCCGATTTCGTCGGCCATACGTTTGCCGTTCACGACGGACACAAGCACGTTCCCGTATACGTCACCGAGGATATGGTCGGTCATAAGCTCGGCGAGTTCGCCCCGACGAGGGTCTTCAGAGGGCATGCGGGTTCCAAGACATCGAATACCGGTAAGTAATCGGCGAAAGGAGTGTGTATCAATGGCAAAGGAGAATGAGGGTGCCGTTATAGCTACGGCGAAGGCGACATATATCCGCATCGCTCCCCGCAAGGTGCAGATCGTTCTGGACCTTATCCGCAACAAACCGACCGAGCAGGCAGTGGGAATACTGAAGCACACGCCCAAGGCCGCGTGCGAGCATCTTTCCAAGCTGCTCAATTCCGCGCTGGCAAACGCCGAACAGAAGGACATGGATATGACTAAGCTGTTCGTCTCAAAGTGCTACGTCACACAGGGACCGACACTTAAGAGAATGCGTCCCAGAGCCAGAGGCAGCTCGGCAAGAATCAACAAGAAGACATCACACATCGTTATAGAGCTCAGTGAAGCTGAGTAAGCGGGAGGAGGAAGAAGTATGGGACAGAAGATCAATCCGACAGGTTTAAGAGTCGGCGTTATCAAGGACTGGGATTCCCGCTGGTACGCGAAAAAAGGAAGCTTCGGCGACAATCTCGTCAGTGACTATCATATCAGAGAATACCTTCTCGAGCTGCTTGCTCCCGCGGGCGTACCCAAGGTAGAGATTGAAAGGGATCCCAAAAGGATTCGCATCAATATCCACTGCGCCAAGCCCGGCATCATCATCGGCCGCGGCGGAGCGGAGATCGAAAAGCTGAAGGAAAAGGTCAAGGCGAAGCTCAAGGACGGCAGGGAAGTCTATATCAACATCACGGAAATAAAACATCCCGATCTCAACGCCCAGTTGGTGTCCGAAGCCATTGCCGCGCAGCTCGAAAAACGCGTATCCTTCCGCCGTGCCTTAAAGCAGGCCATCGGCAAGACGATGAAGGAAGGCGCGAAGGGAATCAAAACACAGGTTTCCGGCAGACTCGGCGGCGCCGAGATTGCCCGTACCGAGCATTATCATGAGGGGACCATTCCGCTGCAGACTATCCGTGCCGACATCGACTACGGCTTTGCCGAGGCGAAGACAACCTACGGGCGTATCGGCGTCAAGGTATGGATTTACAAAGGCGAAATCCTTCATGAAAGCCGCAGGCAGAAAAGGGAAGGGGGCGTTAAATAATGTTGATGCCCAAGAGAGTCAAGTACCGCAAGGTTCAAAGAGGTCGTATGAAGGGCATTGCCACGAGAGGCAACAAGGTCAATTACGGCGAATTCGGCCTTATGGCGCTTGAGCCCGCGTGGATCACCTCCAACCAGATTGAAGCCGCCCGTATCGCCATGACCAGATATATCAAGCGCGGCGGTCAGGTATGGATCAAGATTTTCCCCGACAAGCCGGTTACCCAGAAGCCCGCCGAAACCCGCATGGGTTCCGGTAAAGGCTCTCCGGAATACTGGGTTGCGGTCGTAAAGCCCGGCCGCGTGCTCTTTGAGATTTCCGGCGTCGAAGAGTCGCTGGCAAAGGAAGCCATGCGCCTCGCGGCGAACAAGCTGCCCATTAAGTGCAAGTTTGTGACCAAGGAAGAACAGGACGGTGAGCAAGAATGAGAGCTGTCGATTTAAGAAAACTGTCCGCTTCAGAGCTTGACTCCAAGCTCCTCGAACTGAAGGATGAGCTTTTTAAGCTGCGTTTTCAGCAGGCCATCAACCAGCTCGATAATCCGATGAGAATCAATGCCGTCAAAAAAGACATCGCGCGTATAAAAACCATTCAGCGCGACGTCGAGCTGCACGGCAAGAATTCTTAAGGGAGGGACCGTAAATGACTGACAGAAATTTGAGAAAAACCCGCATCGGCGTCGTCACCAGCGACAAGATGGATAAGACCGTCGTCGTATCCGTTAAGGATAGGGTACAGCATCCGCTTTATAAAAAGATTGTCAACCGTACAGTGAAGATGAAAGCTCACGACGAGAACAACGAGTGCGGTATCGGCGACCGTGTATTGATTATGGAGACGCGTCCGATTTCCAAGGACAAAAGGTGGCGTGTCGCACAAATCATTGAAAAGGCCAAGTAATATTGGCCGATTAAAAGGAGGCACACACTGTGATTCAACAGCAGAGTTACCTCAAGGTAGCCGACAACACGGGCGCTAAGGAGATTATGTGTATCCGCGTTCTCGGCGGTTCCAGGAAGAGGTATGCTAATATTGGCGACGTCATCGTTGCCAGTGTGAAAAAGGCGACGCCGGGCGGCGTCGTGAAAAAGGGCGACGTCATTAAGGCGGTCGTTGTCCGCTCGGCGAGCGGCCTGCGCCGTGACGACGGCACTTACATCCGTTTTGACGAAAACGCCGCCGTCATTATCAAGGAAGATAAAAACCCCAGAGGCACCCGTATTTTCGGGCCTGTCGCAAGAGAGCTTCGCGAGAAAGACTATCTCAAGATTCTCAGCCTTGCGCCGGAAGTGCTTTAATCGGAGGTGCGTGTGATGAATAATAAGGTGCATATTAAAACAGGCGATCAGGTCGTTGTCATCAACGGCAAGGACCGCGGCAAGAAGGGGAAGGTCATGCAGGTCTCCCCGTCCGAGGGCAAGGTGATCGTCGAGGGCGTCAACATTGTCCACAAGCACGTCAAGCCCAAAAAAATGGGTGAGAGCGGCGGTATCCTAAAGGCCGAAAGCGCTCTGTACGCCTGCAAGGTGCAGCTCATCTGCCCTAAGTGCGGCAAGCCGACAAGAACCGGCTCCGTCATCAACGCAAAGGGCAAAAAAGTGCGTACCTGCAAGAAGAGCGGCTGCGGCGCTCAATTTGAATGAAGGAGGGCAATCTTAAATGACACGTTTAAAAGAACAGTACAGCAAAGAGGTTGCTCCTCAGCTCATGAAGAAATTTGCCTACAAGAGCGTTATGGAGATTCCGAAGCTCGACAAGATCGTCATCAACGTCGGCTGCGGCGAAGCGCGTGACAACCCGAAAATGCTCGAGGCTATTGTCTCCGACATTTCGCAGATCACCGGCCAGAAGCCCGTCGTCTGCAAGGCGAAGAAATCAGTGGCAAACTTCAAGCTCAGAGAGGGTATGAACGTCGGCGTCAAGGTTACCTTACGCGGCGAGCG
>CAYYFY010000121.1:0-6256 GCA_964471035.1 uncultured Eubacteriales bacterium | reverse complement strand
GCTCAGCGCGTCTCAGGTACAGAGAGAAATCAACGCCTGCAACGAACGACTCACCGGCATCACGGGGGAAAAGCCGCGTTATGTGCGCTTTCCCTCCGGCGATTACGATAACGAGAGCGTCGAAGCAGCCGAAAACATCGGCATGACTGTCATCCAGTGGTCGGCGGACAGCCTCGACTACAAGGGCGGTACCTCCGACGAAATCGCCGCGCGCGTACTGAAAAAGACGCAGCCAGGCTCTATTATCCTTTTTCACAACGACGTTAAAAATACCCCGAAAGCGCTCATAACGGTCCTTTCGGGATTGAGAAAATTGGGATATTCATTTGTCCGGATCAACGAGCTCGTCTATAAAAGCGGTTACACGATTGACAGCGCCGGACAGCAGATACCGGTTACTCAACCGACAATCAGCGAATAATACTCATGATAGGTGACAAAGCCCGGCCGGCTTCCGGTCGGTTTTTTTATATTTTTGACCGCGGTATAATCGACAGAAACCTTGAGCGACCCCGTAAGCGAGCTGTGTCTGACCGCCAGAGCGGCAGCTTCGAGCACCGACGCGTCGTCCGGCTCCCTGCCGTCCGTTTTCAATATGACATGGGAACCGGGCGCCTTGGTCACGTGAAACCACCAGTCGGTCTTTGACGCGAGCTTGAAGGTCAGTTTGTCGTTCTGCGTATTACCGCGCCCGACTAAAACCGTCAGTCCTCCTGATGTCGTATATTCAAACGGCTCAAGCTTTGCGGGTTTACTCACCTTGCCCGAGCGCGTCCGCTTATCCTTTTTATACCCCTGGCTTATCAACTCGTCGTCGATCTGCGACAGCTCGGCTTCCGCAGAGGCTCTGAGGAGCGCGTCGCGCACACTTTCAAAGTAAAGGTATTCCTCTTTACTCTGCTCGATAAGCGTTGTCAGCTTTTTCTCGGCGGTCTGCGCCTTGCGGTACTCCCGATAATATTTTTGCGCGTTCTGCGAGGGTGTCAGCGCCGGATCGGCGGGTATACGCAGTATGGCGTCGTTGTCATAATAGTTCGACAATTCGTAAAGTGATTCCCCTTTACTGAGTCTATACTGGTTCGCTGTGATCAGCTCGGCGCTGACGCGCAGCCGCTCGCGGTCCTTACATTTTTCCAGTTCCTCCCCGCGCAGCATGATTTTTCTTTGCGTGCGCTCGACGGCGTTGTCGATGAACGTGAACAGCGCGCCGCTGCGCGCCTTCATGCGCCGCGCCGTATCGCGGTCGCTGTAATAGGCGTCGAGCAGCTCCGATAAAGTTAAAAACCGTTTCTTTTCGGCTGATAAGCCGTATTGCCAGATATCCGAAAACGAAAACTCGCGCGGTTTTCCGCTCGTATACACGAGTGTCGGCAGCGGCTCTTTTTCTGTCATTTTGCGGCGCAGCGCCATAAGCGCATCGCGCAGCGACGCCCATTGCTTTTCGGTCATCCCGCAAACGGGCGTCTCCCCCGTCATAAGACAAAGCTCGCGCGCGGTCAGCGGCGACACGCCGGAGAGGACGCGCACCAGCGCCTGCGGCAAATCGCTTTCGCCGCTTAATTGTACCGCTTTCAAAATATCGTCCGATGTATCGCTCAGAATGTTCAACTTATTTTGCACGGGCGGCGGCAGATAGGTTATTCCGGGCAATATCTCACGGTAGGAGGACTTGTCCTCGTCGACACGCTTGACCGCGTCGATAATTTTGCCATTCTCCTCCATCAGAATGATGTTGCTGTGCTGCGCCATGATCTCGACGCAGAGCGTCAGATTCTCTTTGTCGCCCAGCTCGTTGGTCGCCGAGAAATCGAAGAAAACCACTCTGTCCAGTCCGTCCTGACGGATGTCCTTAAGGACCGCCGTACCGAGCTTTTTTCTGAAAAGCATACAGAGCATCGGCGGCGTTTTCGGGTTGTCAAATTCGAGCGACGTAATGTTGACGCGCGCGCTGTCGGCGTTGGCGCAAAAGAGAATTTTAAAACTCTTACTACGTGAACGCATGGTGAATAAAAGCTCCGTGCGCGAGGGTTGGTGGATTTTATCCACCCGCGTACCGAGAGCCTTTTGCCGAAGCTCTTCTATTAAAAATGACAGGAAAATGCCGTCTAAAGCCATATGTTACCTCAAAGAGTTTGAATCGGCGGTTTGCCGGCGAACGCCGTCACGGGCACCTCCGGCAGCGCTTTTTTCAAGTGAGCCGCCAGCGGCTGCAAGCAAAGCGCCTCCGTCTCGTAATGACCCGCCGTGACAAGGGCGATTTTAAGCTCATAAGCGCGCAAATAGTCGTGATATTTACACTCGCCCGTGAGAAAAACGTCCGCGCCCGCCGCGGCGGCAGCTTCTAAAAATTCGCCGCCAGCTCCCCCGCAGACGGCGGCGCGCCGGATCGCGCCGTCCCTTTTTACAAAGCGTACGCACGGCGAACCGAGCACATCGCGTATATACGCGGCAAACAGTGCGGTATCGGGAAAATCGCATTCTCCGAGCAACAGGCACGGTTTATCCGGCGCGGGTTCGATACTTTTCAGACCACAGACTTTTGCGAGCAAATAGCTTACGCCCTTCGGCGCGTTGTCGTAGCAGGTATGAAAGCCGATGATTCCTATACCGGCGGCAATCGCTTTATAGACCGCGCTGTCGGAACCGATGGCGCTTATGGCGTGAAAAATAACGGGATGGTGCGCCACGATCAGATTCGCGCCCGCCTTTTGAGCAAGTCCGACTATTCCCGCGGTGACGTCGAGCGCGACGAGAATGCCGCTGACCTCATCGTCCGGTGCGCCTACGAGAAGCCCGCCGTTGTCCCACTCCTCCGCGCCGGAAAACGGCGCTAAAGCGTCAAGTACCGTCAGTACATCGCGTATCTTCAAGGCGTTCACACTCCTTTGAACCGTTTTTGTCTTTTTTTAATACATCGTAACGAATTATGGAAATAATCAGCGACGAGGAGATAATCACCTCGGTGATCATGCCCGCTATTGAATGGGTATGGAGATTGTAAAGAAACCACGCCGGCGACGTCGGCAGCGTGAGCAGGCGGATATACCGCTCGTTTTTCAGCCAGAAGCTGACACTCGTCGTCGTCATCGAAAACAGGGGCAACAGCGAAAACGCGTCGTTCCATGTGAGAGCGCAGGAAACCACGGACACGCCGATAAACAGCGCGAGCCAACCCTTGCCGCTGAAAAGCTTTTTGTCGTTAAAATAATAAATGATACTGCGGAATATGTTGACGGCGTTCATCGCCGCGCCGGTGTACGCGCCGAGCAAAATGAAATGCAGCACGAAGAAAGAGGAGGCGGCGACGCTCAAAGCGAGAATCAGCTTGCGCTGTTTCTGTTGAAAAACGATAAAGTAAGTGATAGCGCCTAAAAATCCGATGATCTGCGCGACAGGATTATCCATGTATTACCCCGCTGATTTCGTTTAGTATCTCCGTGAGCGCATCTGCCGTTTGTCCGTCGCCGTTTTTGAGCGCGCCGCCACGCTTAAGGAGCAGCCGCTTTTCCTGATGCTTCAGATACGCAATGGTTTCCGGCGTAAGGTTTTCACGCAGGCGGCCTATGTAAGGATAGCCCGATGTATACGGCGTAATCTCACCGGTATAAACGGCGTGCAGCGCGATATAGACGCGCCGCCCTTCGCTTACGGCCATTTCGCCGAGAATCTCAAATCCGTTTTGAACCAGATACGCGCGCAGCTCTTCGGCGCGTGACTGCGGCTGAAAGATCAAATGCTTTTCCTTATCTTCTAGCCACGGCGCGCGCGACAACAGGCGGCAGATCAGCGTCCCGCCCATACCGGCAAAAACGATCTCGTCAGTCTCATCGGGAGAGACGGCGTCAAGACCGTCGCTTAGCCGCAGTTGTATTTTGTCCTCCAAACCGTAAAGGTTTACGGTCTGAGCGGCGTTTTTCAGCGGCAGAGGAGCTACGTCACAGGCGATTGCGCGTTCAATCAAACCGGTTTGCAGCAAATACGCGGGTAAATACGCGTGGTCGGTGCCGACGTCCAAAAGCTTGCCGCCGCGCACGAATGATGCGGCGGCAAGTAAGCGCGGCGACAGTGTTACAGGCGGCATATCAGCCGTTCATATGGTCGTTGAGCTTCTCGACAAGCTCGTCGGCGTCGACGCCGTGGACCATACAGGCCTGCCCGAGGCTCTCTCCGCGTGACGCGGGGCAGCCCAAACAGTGCATACCCATCTCAAGGAAAAACGGCGCGGTCGTCCTGTCGGCATCGAGGATCTCGCCGATAATCGTTTCTTTTGTAATAGTCATTTTTACACATCCTTTAAATGATAAATCTCTCGTAGTATAACACGCTTTAATACAAAAATAAATAGATTTTGCCGAATTTCAGAAAAGGGCTTGTCTTTCGGCGTTACAAATGATAAACTATGCAAAAAAGGAGTGCTTCGTATGTCTTTTACCCCCGCTCTGCGGTTTATCGCTTTGAGCGACGTGCATTATAAAAACGAGCCTTCCGTTGAGCGCGAGAGGATGGCCGCCGCCATACGGCTCGGCTACGCGCTTTCTGAAAACCATGAAAGCTATAAAAAACTCGACGCGCTCTATGTCGTCGGCGACTTTACCGACAGGGGTACCGAAGAGCAGATGACGGCGTTTCACGAAACGCTTAAAGCTGTCCGTCCCGAGACTGAAGTGACAATCACCCTTGCCAGTCATGAATACAGCTTCGGCGAGGAGGCGGCGCTTGAGCGCTTCACCCGCATTTTCGGCATGGAGCACGATACGCATAAGGTACTAAACGGCTTCCACTTCATCGCGCTGACGACGACGAAGGGCTGCGGCATTTCATCCGAAAAGCTCGAGTGGGCGCGCAAAGAGCTTGATAAAGCATCCGCCGACGCTCCTAAAAAGCCAATTTTTTTCTTCCAGCATCCGCATATCTCCGACACCGTTTACGGCAGCATCAACTGGGGCGACGACGTTTTATATCCCCTGCTCATGAACTATCCGCAGGTCATCGATTTTTCGGGACACTCCCACGCGCCGATCAACGACCCGCGCTCAATTCATCAAAAGCACTTCACGTCGCTTGGCACCGGCTCTCTGAGTTATTTCGAGCTGGACGAGTTTGATAAAATCTACGGCACTGTCCCCCCGAAGGCCGAAGAGTGCGCGCAGATGCTCATCGTCGAGGTTGACGCGTCGGGTCAAGTGCGCGTATACCCTTACGATATACTGACCGAAAACTATTTCCCGTTTGTCTGGGAGATCGACGAGCCTCATAATCCGTCCTCCTATACCTACACCGACGCGCGTTACAAGACATCAGCCGCGCCGTACTTTGAAAAGGACGCGAAAATCACCGTTGAGGACGCCGATGCCGACAGTATCGACATCGTTTTCCCGCAGGCAAAAACCGATACAGACTACGTCAACAGCTACGATGTCACGCTGATTAAGACCTCGACCGGTCAAACCGTGCGGCGCGTTTCTTTTTGGTCGGAATACTATTTTTACAATATGACCGAAACGCTCGCCTATTCATTCACCGCGCTTGAGCCGCAAACGGAATATACCGTTTGTGTCTGCGCCAACAGCTTCTGGAAGACGTCTTCCGCTCCGCTCACCGTTCAAATCTCCACAAAATAGAAAGGAACTCACAATGGAAAGAATACACACCGAGGGTACCCGCTTTATCGACGAGTTAGGCCGCGACAGAATCTTTATCGGCATGAACGTCTGCGATAAGGAGCATTTCGGAACAGGAAAAACAGACTATAGCTTTAAGCCGGAGGAATTCCCCTTCGAACGTTTTCAGGAGCTCGGCTTCAACATCATCCGCTTAGGCTTCACCTGGAGCGTTATTGAACCGCAGCCGAATGTCTACAACAACAAGTTTTTGACGAGTATCGAAAAATTTATGGACAAATGCGCCGAGCACGGTATCTATGTCTATCTCGATATGCATCAGGATTTGTACGGTCATTATTGCTGCGGTGACGGCGCGCCGCGCTGGGCGACGATTACCGACGGCAAAAAGCCTCTTAAGCCTCACTTTGTGTGGGCGGAGCCGTACTTCTTCGGCAGCGCCTGCCACCGCGCTTTTGATAATTTTTGGGACAATCGTTCGGTCAACGGCAAGGGATTGCAGGATTATTTCGCCGCCGCGTGGAAGCACATCGCGGCGCGCTTAAAGGATCATCCGGCGCTCTTCGGTTATGATATGCTCAACGAGCCGTTCCCCGGCACGCCCGGCGGCAAGATTTTCAGGACGCTTATAATGA
>CAYYFY010000120.1:0-6257 GCA_964471035.1 uncultured Eubacteriales bacterium | reverse complement strand
CATTTTTCAGGATTTCCCGCGCCGCGTCGGTCAGCCGTATGTCGTCGTAGGATACCCCTCGCACGAGGTCATAAGAGGGCTTGCCCTCTGCGTTCAAATTTACCTGACAGACGCCCGTCGGCGACGGTGTCGCGTAGACGAACCGTTCGCTGACACCGCAGCTTTTGAGCGTATTCAATGCCGTCCTGCCAAGCTCATCACTGCCGAGGGCGGTCACAAGCGAAACGTCCGCGCCGAGCTTTGAAAGATGGGCGCAGAAATTAAACGGCGCGCCGCCGATGACTTTTTCAGAGGGAAAAACGTCCCACAGGATTTCGCCGAAGGCTAAAATGTTCATTTGTTAAACCACACAGAGAAGCTTGCCTCGCCGCCGTTTATAAACCCTTCGACAGTTTTGGTGTCGCTTAAAAAGCGCACGTCCGATACGGCGTCGTAAGTGTCGGTGAAAAGCACATCATCGCCTCTGAACACGGTGACGGTATTGTTTTCGACCGTGACGTGCCCGTCCGTATCTCTTAAAAGCGGGACGGCTTCGGCGACCGGAAACACGGTGAGTCGTCCGTCGGTCATTTTGATTTCGCGGGGGATGGTCAGCGCTCCGGCGTAATCGGCACCCTCGTCAGGCTTTTTACCCCAGTTGTACAGCCAGCCGATCATAATGCGGCGTCCCTTATCGTCAAGAAGCGTCTGCGGGGCGTAGAACTGAGGACCCGCCTCTGGTCTGTGTACGGAGAGCGGCGTGAATTCCGAGCCGTCAAAGTCGCCGTACAGCATAACGGTGGAGTGCGTTTTTACGCCCATCTGGGAAAACATCAGCATATACTTTTCGCCTAAGGGGAAAAAGTCCGGACATTCAAAGACCTTGCCGTAATCGGCGCTTTCAAACAGCACGCCGACATACCGCCAAGCGTAAAGGTCAGGCGAGCGGTAGAGCAGGATTTTGCCGACGCCGCCCTTGCCCGAACCGCAGACCATATAATAAATGTCGCCGATTTTAACGACCTTAGGGTCGCGGAAATCAAAGCCGCCGTCGTCGGGATGTTGTGCGATTACGGGATTGTGTTCATATTTAGTGAAAGAAATGCCGTCCTCGCTAACAGCCATAGACTGCGTCTGACCCAGTTCCTCGCTCACCGAGGTATAAAACAGATATAATTTATCATCTTTAACAACGGCGCTGCCCGACCAGCAGCCGCCGCCCTCTTCATAGGGCATATCGGGGTAAAGGGCAATCGGCAGCTCCTCCCAGAAAATCAGGTCGTCGCTGACCGCGTGACCCCAGTGCATCGGACCCCACACCGGAGCGTGGGGGAAATGCTGAAAAAACGCGTGGTATCTGCCTCTGAAAAAGATCAGCCCGTTGGGATCGTTCATCCAGCCCTTTTGCGGCTCAAAATGGTATTGTAGTCTCTCCGGCATAAAAAAGCTCCCTTCGGTTTATTCGACGTCATTATCTTAGCATATATTCAACCGATTTACAATGCTTTCAAAGAAGCCCGACCAGGCGCATCAGCGCGGCGCAGTCGATCATTCCCTTAAGATAGATAAGCTCGTCGTCATCGCCCCCCATTTCGTTAAACTTGGTTTCTAAATTGTACAGCAGTTTGCCGTGTTCTTCGCCTAACCGGCTATGTATGTCGTCGAATAACGCGGTGAATTCATTCAACAGTTGTTTATAGCGCGGATTGTCCTTCCGATTCTCCAAAGCAAGGCTGTATGCCGATTCTGTAAACATTGTTTTCAGGTTTTCCGGAATTTGAATCATTTTTTTCTTTCCCTCCCATTTTTGTTTAGTGAATAATATCACTAATAAATGATATGATATACTAATAAGTAATTATTGTCAAGTGGTGTTTTTCACTTTAATATTGTTTTAGTCATATTTTATTGAAATATCATACTAAATAGTGTATAATCACACATAGGAAAGAGATGATGTTTTTTGGGGATGGCAATAAAAATAAGAATTTTACTTTTAGAGAAAAAAATAACCATAAAAGAATTGGCTGAAAAAATAGGAACAAACGGCAGTAATCTAAGCAACAAGCTTTCCCGCGACAACTTTTCGGAGAATGAGCTGCGCCAGATAGCCGAGGCTTTGAATTGCGACTACGACGGGATATTCACCATGAGGGATACGGGGAAAACGGTATAAACGTAAAAACGGAGGTTCGAAAACGAACGCTCCGTTTTGATTTAAGTGAAAAGCGCGCCGTCGGGTATAGACCGGCGGCGTGTATTTTTTTATTTCTTTTTTTGGGGAAGTCCGGTTTTGACATCGGTGTATGAAACGACGGTGCAGCCCGCTTTTTCGATAAGCTCGACAGTACCCTGTTTGCTTTTCCCTGAATCACCGCTGCCCGAGCAGAAGATTAATTCCACTTCTTTACTCTTCGGCAGCAAAGCGACGGCGGCGTTGAACGCCGGAGCGGGAAAGCCCGCCCATATCGGCGCGACGAGCACGATTTTGTCATAGGGGGCAAAGTCGATGCCGAGCGGCTTTATGGCGGACGCCTTGCGCTTCATGGCGTTCGGGCAGCCGGGGAAATACGAGTTGAACAGAGTACGCTTTTTGGCTTCCTGTACTTGGCAGATGTCCGCGTCGTACGCGGCGCACAGGCGCTCCGCTTCCTTTTTTGAAGAACCGCCGAGCGTATAATAGAGTATGACTGTTTTCATAAGGCATCTCCTTTTATCAAGATCATTTTCAATGTAGCACGAACGCCTATTAAAGTCAATAAAAATTCTCCGTTGCCTTTTTTTCGGTATGACGCCGCCAAAACGCCCATATGTATATACGGGGAGGTATGGACTATATGGATATGAACGATACGGGCGAATACAGCACTTTAGACAACATCAGGCTCAGCGAGGGGACGGAGCAGTGCAGAGCCGTTTTGCGCGAGGCGTATGAAAGGGGCGCGGGTGAAGCGGCTGCCCTGTTTAACGACAGGGATATACGCTTTACGTCTTTGTTTTTGCTGCTGCCGGAAATAGCGTCTATGGAGCTTTATTCAGATCTTGATGAAATCAACAACACCGCCATTGAGCTTATCCGGCAGATACAGGGGCCGAAGGAGCCAAATAACCGCATTCATGACCTGTCGGTCAATAAGGACGCCGTATATTCGGCGATGAAGTGGATGCTTATGACAGGCGCCGACGAGGATGGTCTTTGCGATGGCTATGAGAGAATACTCGACGTCGCCGCGTCGGTGTTGACGGGTACTTATAAGGATAAAAGCGTGCTTCCCGTCATAGACGGGCTGATTTTCAGACGCCAAAAAGAGCGGCGCAATATCCATGCTCTTGTGTGGGCGCTCTTTCGGATAAATGACCCCGACGCTTTAAGGCAGGTTGCCGGACACATTCTGTCGGAGGATGAGGATGAATCCGCGTTTGCCTGTAAGCTTTTACAAACGGAACAACGGGGAGGAGCCGATAATCAGGAGCGATACGAAAACTATATACAATGGCTCGAGGACAACGCTCCGTTTTTATTTTTTACGGACGAGAGCTTTCAGTACGCGAGCGATCCTGTCGTCTGCAAGGTCGATTATGAAAGAAAGTATCTGCAAAAGGGCGGCACGCTCTATAAAAAGACGCCCATCAAGCCCTTGAGCGGGGATGAGAGCGATCTTCTCAAGGCTTTTGAGCCTTTGAGCGACGCGGAAAAACAGAGCCTGTCGTCGTATTCGCATACGCTTCACAAAGAGAATGTCTTTGCGTGGGAGGAATGGATGCGTTCCCCGATCGACGGACAAATCACGGCTGCGAACACACAAGAGGAGGAATCGTTATGATTATACTGTCAGGGACTCCTTTTGACATAAACACAATACTCAATGATTACCCAGAGGACAGTATCGAACGGCAGCTGCTGTACGCGATGAACGAGGGTAACGGAACATACCGGTACGATTCGTTGGAGCAGTTAAGGTTTGAGCTTAATCTGCGCAAAGAGACAGCCGAAGCCGCAAAAGCCCTAAATCGCAGCGGGCTGGATTTTGCCGTCTTTCAGGAGTCGCGCTGCAATCCCGATTACTGGGACAGGACGGCAAACGGCGGCTTTCGGCTAAAGCGCGGGGCAAACCCCGCCGCCGCTGTCAGGGACATCTTTCAAAACGGCAATCAATACGCCACCGAATGCGCGACCGCTATGATCATCGTCTACTACGGCGCGCTGCTCGAAACTTACGGCGAGGAGCGGTTCAATAAGCTCTTTCCCTCGATCTATCTGATGAACTGGCACGACCTCGACCCGCTGCTCGGCGATGTGGGCAATCCGAGAAAGGCCGATGACGTGCTCATAGGCGACCGCGGATACTTCAGCAATCCCGACGTGAATCCGGAATTCCCCGAGTGGCAGGGGGAAAACGTCATTGTCCTGCCGGACAATTTATATTACGGGCACGGCGTCGGCATCACGACGGCGAACAAAATCATCAAGGCATTGAACGCGCAGCGGATCAGCGGCGCGAGGCGGTCAGCGTATTTTCTTGACGCGGTCGCCCGCCCCGATTATAAGAATCTGGCGAAATACGCCGTCCGCGCCGAACCGCAGCGAATCCCTCTCGTGTGGAAGCGCTTTCCGGCTCCGATTACCGCCGTATAACTTCCTATAAAAATTTTTTGAAAAGCATTGACATTTATATCGGCTCCCGATATACTATATATCGGGAGCCGATATAACGGTTTACGGTATAAAAAAGGAGGAATTACCTTGCCTGCGGAAAACATCGCGCTGACCGAAGCGGTTTTCTATATTCTGCTGTCGCTGTATACGCCGCTGCACGGCTACGGCATCATGCAAAAAATCGAAACGCTGTCCGGCGGACGCGTGAAGCTGGCTGCCGGAACGCTGTACGGCGCCATAAACGGTATGCTGGAAAAGGACTGGATCCGCGCTCTGCCCGGTGCGCGCGACAGCCGCAAGAAGGAATACGTCATTACGCAGTCGGGAAAACTGGCCGCCGAGGCGGAGCTTATTCGCCTTAAAGAGCTTGCGGCAAACGGTGAAACGATCATCGGGGGGGACGGACTATGAAAAAAACCGTATACAAAGCGTATGAGGATACCGAAAAAGTGGAGCGCTGGCTGGGCGAAATGTCGGCGTCGGGCTGGCAGCTTCGCACGGTGTGGTTTTATCGGTATGTCTTTGAACAGGATTTATCCGTTGTGTACGCTTATCCTAAAGATGAGTCCTGCCTTTTGGAGAATCCAACAAAAACGATAAAGTATATTGGTTTTATGGAGGAAACGGGAGCCGAATTTGTCTGTTCGTTTTGTGGAGTGCCCTATTTTCGTAAAAGAGTGGACAGCGGCGATTTTGATCTTCATTCCGACGTCGCCTCGCGCATAAAGTATCTGAACCGTTTGCTTAGAATAAACAGTGCAGCTACGTATTTTCAGATATTTGCCGCTGTTTTTGACTTTATTTGTTTTCTTTCGGAAGGTAATTACCTGCTGCTGGGACTCGCTTTATTCCCTGCTTTCATGACCTGCGTACAATTATACATTGTCGTTCGTCTGCTGAAAAAAAAGAAGAGGCTGCAAAAAGAGGGGCGGCTGCACGAATAATACATTAATGGCTTATAAACCATAAGGGGAAAGGAACGGGTATGAAAAGAACAATTCACAAGACGTTCTGGATGTGGAATTTTGATAAAGAGGAACAGTGGCTCAATCAGATGTCGGCGTCGGGCTGGCAGCTCTGCAGTGTTGGCTTGTTCCGGTATGTGTTCGAGGAGGGCGCGCCCGGCGAATATGTCTACCGCTTAGAGCTTCTCGACAACTGGTCGACGCATTTCGAAAGCCAGAACTATATCCGGTTCGTCGAGGATACGGGAGCCGAGCAGGTCGGGTTGCTGATGCGGTGGGTATACTTTCGTAAGAAAGCCGACGGTGACGGTTTCGATCTCTTTTCCGACATCGCTTCGCGCATAAAGCATCTGAGCCGCATGGAAACGATGGCAGGAATTTTGGCGGCTGTAAACTTAAGTAACACCGTCATTCAATCGAATCTCGCATTTTCACAAGGAGGGCATACCGCGAATTTACTTGCCGCGGCGATGTGCGCGTTTGCCGGACTGCTCTGCGGATACGGCTTTATCCGCATATGGATGAAAAAGAGCAAGCTGAAAAAAGAACGACGGCTGCACGAATAAAAATATTACTGTCCCGCCGCGTTTTATGCGGCGGGACGGTGTTTTATCAGTGTTTTAAGCGTTCATGAACAGCGCGATATCGTCGTCGGC
>CAYYFY010000119.1:0-6261 GCA_964471035.1 uncultured Eubacteriales bacterium | reverse complement strand
GTTACTATTGGGGATCATGTTTTTTGCAGTTAATCTGAATAGCTTCGGGGAAGCGCTGAGCTTCCCTGTTTTCGTTTATATATCGATTTCGCCTTCTCTGAACTTCGTGAGGTATTCCACGCAGAAATCGTCAACGCCCAGTAAAGTCTCCGTGGCGTACAAAAACGACATCAGCTTTTTATCGAGCGGGTCGAGGATCACTCCGTCCATACCGGCGGCCATCGCAGCTATCAAAAACGCCTGATTGAGCAGCTTCCTGCCGGGAAGTCCATAGGAGATGTTGCTGAGCCCGCAAACGATATGCGCCTCCGGGAACTCCGCCTTGACAAGGCGAATAGTCTCCAGCGCGACCTTGCCGTAATGCGAGCCGGTCCCGATAGGCCGTATCATGGGGTCGATATAGATGTCGCCGAGCGCGAGCCCTTCCTTTGTCAGTTTCTTGATTAGCCTTTCTGCGACCGTCACCCTATCCTTGACCGTTTCGGGCATACCGCTGTCGTCCATGCATAAAGCGATAAGCCCCGTCTTGTATTCCACCGCCAAGGGCATAACGGCGTCGTACCGTTTCTTTTCGTCGGTGATGGAATTGATGATCGGTTTGGGATTTTTGTTGGCTTTCAGAGCGGCGCGTATGGCCTCCGGATTCGGGGAGTCAATCGAAAAAGGCGCGCCGACAATCTCCTGCACGGTATTGACAAGCCACTCCATCCGCTCCGGCTCGTCCTCATAGAACATGCCCGCGTTGACGTCGATGTATGCCGCTCCCGCGTCGCACTGTTTCTTCGCAAGCTCCTGAATCGCCGCCGCGTCATAGTTCTCCATTGCCGGCCTTACGGATTTCAGGGTGCTGTTGATTTTCTCGCCGATAATGATCATATTGATTCCTCCAATACTATTATAAAAAATTTTTAGGAGAAATACAACCTATTTTTAAGTTATCTGTTATACAAATTACTAATGCGTTTCAGCCACTTTTTATCTATACCCGCAATCTGCTCCTTCGTCACGCGGTACTGCCAGTTGCCGTCGGCCTTGCCGGGAATGTTCAGGCGCGTGTCCGAGCCGTAGCCGAGTAAGTCCTGTATGGGGAACACGACCAGTCCGGCGTTCGTCGCCATAATCGTTTTGACGACGGCGCGGCACCCCTCGCTGTCCCAGTCACTCCCGCTCATGGAGCAGTAATCCATGACCTTGCTTTTCGTTTGCGGGTCGAGCTCCCACAGGTAGCCGAGCAGCGTGTTGTTGTCGTGCGTGCCGGAATAGGCGACGCAGTTGCTGATATAGTTATGCGGCCGGTGCGGGGTGTCTCCCTCGGATAAAAAGCCGAACTGGAACACGCGCATACCCGGAAAACCGCTGTCCTCAACGAGCTTTACGACGTCCTCGGTGATGTCGCCCAAATCCTCGGCAATGATGAGCTTATCACCGGAAACCTCCTTGAGCGCAGTAATGAGCTTCATGCCAGGTCCCTTGAGCCAGCGTCCGCGGCGGGCGGTCTTTTCGGTGCCGGGTACCGCCCAGTACGATTCGATGCCCCGAAAATGGTCGATCCGAACGCCGTCGAACATGGTCAGCGCGTGAGAAAGCCGGTCGCGCCACCACTGAAAACCGTCCTTCTCCATGACCTCCCAGTCATAGAGCGGATTACCCCAGAGCTGACCGTCGGCGCAGTAGTAGTCGGGCGGCACGCCCGCGACGTCGGTCAGACTGCCGTCGCTTTCAATCTTAAACAGTTCGCGGTTAAAATAGACGTCGGCGCTGTCGTGCGATACATAGATCGGAATATCGCCGATGATTTTAATGCCGTTTTTATTGGCGTATGCCTTGATTTTCGCCCATTGGGTAAAAAACTGATACTGTATAAACTGCCATGTGAACAGGACGTCTTTGTCATAGACCTTTTCAGTCCATTCTGTCCACGCCTTTTCGCCGTTTTGGGTCTTGAGCGCCATGAATTCGCAGAAATCAGAGAGGTAAGGGTCGCTCTCTATGTATGCTTTTATTGTCTTTTTATCCGCGCCGGTCACGCGCTTAGCGGCTTTCGCGAGCAGCGGCACGCGCGTGTGGTAGAGCCGCTGATATTCGCAGCTGTACGGCGTCTGCTGGCGCGCCTCGAGCAGCTCGTCGGCGGTCAGAAACCCCTGCTCGTACAGCGAGGGCAGGTCGACGAAATATGGATTGCCCCCGAAGGTTGAATATGACTTGTAGGGCGAATTGCACTCATCGACAAGACAGCACGGCAGCACCTGCCAATAGGAAAATCCGGCATCCTTTAAAAAATCGACGAATTCCAGAGCCTCTTTGCCGAAACCGCCTATTGAATAATCGCCGTACAGCGAGGAAACGGGGAGAAGCACGCCGCTGTGTCTGTTCATACTGAATCCTCCAATATATATAATGAAAAATGAAAAATGAATAATGAATAATTGTAGGCGGGCTCCGCCCGCACCCATTATAATCGGGGTGCGGGGCTTTCGCCCCGCCCTGAATTAATCATTATTCACTATTCATTATTCATTGGAAGAAATGGTCACACCGCTTCTTCCTTCTCCCCGCGCGCCTCCGGCGTGTCGCGGTAGTACTGCGTATGCGTCTGCGGGTGAGGCGTTGTGCGCCAGAGCTCATCGGCCACCGGCTGCCACGCTAAGGCGAACGCGTCGCATTTGCCGCAGAGGGTATCCACGTCCTCCTGAATCAGCATATCCGACGATTTGGCGCCCGTGCTCTTGATGATCTCGCGCAGGCGGTCGGGATTTTCGAGCATCGGGCATGGACGCAGATGGTTGTCGTTGAACGGCTGGTTCCTCCTGTATTCGGAAAACAGCGGGTTTTTCAGCGCCTGCATCAGCGTGTGCGTGCGGATATTCGAGTCGGAGTAGTGGATGAATACGCACGGCTCGATGTCGCCGGCGGAATTGATGTGGAAATAGTTGCGCCCGCCCGCGATACAGCCGCCGACGAACTCGCCGTCGTTCTGGAAGTCGACGATGAACATCGGCTTGCCGGTCTTGCTGTTTCTTATCGTGCGCAGCCAGCTGTACATATACTTTCTCTGTTCGGGCGTCGGAATCAGATTCTTGTCCGCACCGGGACCGATGGGCATATAGTTGAAGTACCACGCGTACTTGACGCCGCCCGCGATCAAAAAATCAAGGAAGGCGGGGTCGGTCACGCTCGGAATATTCTTCTGCGTATAGCAGACCGACACGCCGAACAGTATCTTGTTATCCTTTAAGAGCTTCATCGCGGCAACCGTCTTGTCATATGCGCCCGCGCCGCGGCGGTAATCGTTATCCTCTTTCGTGCCCTCGATGCTTAAGGCAAGCGTGATGTTGCCCGCCTCGTGAATCTGGTCGCAGAGCGTCTGATCAATCATTGTCGCGTTGGTATAGATCAGGAAAAAGCAGTCGCGGTTTTCCTTGCAGACGGTTAAAACGTCGTCCTTACGCATGAGCGGCTCGCCGCCGGTCAGCATATAGTTGTGCGTACCCAATGCCTTGCCCTGCGTGACGATGCCGCGCATCTCGTCAAGCGTCAGATTCTGCGCGTTGCCGTATTCGGCCGACCAGCAGCCCTTGCACTTGCGGTTGCACTCGCTCGTCGGGTCGAAAAGAATCGTCCACGGGATGTTGCAGCCGAGCTTATCACGGTTCTCACGCACGTCCTTGGTGCCGTAATACGCGGCGTGAAGGCCGAGCGCTAAAATCATGGTCTTGATGTCGTTCCTGTCGACGTCCGACAGAATGCTCAGCGCGAGCTTCCGGTAATTATTATCCTTATCCTGCGCGCCTTTTTTGAACATCTGAAAATATTTTTCAGGAAACAGACCGCCGAAAAGCGTCTGCGCCTTCTCAAGCAGTTCAAGAAGGTTATTGTCGGGGTCCTTATCGACATATTTCAGTATTTTATCCAGAACAAACGACGCCGAGGCGTGCTGCGCTCTGTGTTGCATAGCCATTTTTTAATCCTCTTGCTTCTGTGTATTTTCGGTCAACGGTTATTTTAACATAAATTTCCGCGGTTGTAAACATCTTGACCGGATATTTTCAGTATTACCCGTCTCCGATGGTTTAGACACGGTATAAATAATGCCTACTGAATAAACCGATTTGCGAATCGGTTTAGGTTTAGAAAAACAACGGTTTTTCAAAATACGGCGATTACCGAAATAACCGCCGCGATAATGAGCCGTTTATGTTTTTTATTGTATGACGTCGATTTCCAGGACTTGACCATCGTATTCGGGATTGGAACCCGCGTTGCTGTGAAATACCCAAAACCCTTCGCGGTGTACGCGGCAGACAACACATTTACCATCCTTATACGAATAATCAATAACGATAATCCCGTCTGTTAAATAATGCTGCGAGTAAAATACGTCCGGCTTGGGTTGTGCGGCATCATCAAATCTCTGCTTATAAATCTTAGCCACATCATCAATCTTCTCAACATCCTCATATGCCGAACCTGTGTCAATAGAAGCGAAGTCGCTGTAGGAAAGGCTCTTTTGGACGACAAGCCAATTATACATTCTGAGATAGCTATTGTTTTCTCCCATTACAAGATAAAAGATATACATAAGACCGCCCTGCTCCAGTTTATGTACGCTGTAGTATTTATCCGCCTTTGATTGCCGGATACACTCAATGCCGATGTCCTCGTCAATCACTCTGATAGACGGATATTTATCCTGTATAAGGGGATTGGCGCTGTGCTTTTTCATGAACGCGTAAATATCCACTGTTTTTGTAATCAGCTCGTCGTGCGGTTTTCTGTTTTTTATACGCGAGAGTATTTTCTTTTGCGCGTCAAGCTCAACCTCAGCCTGAGCTTCTTTAGACGCGTCTATGCTTGCCTGTGTCGCCTCCCAGTCAACGGTTTTACCCTCTGTCGGTACTTCTCCGTTGTCTCCGAGTGTGGTGATGACCGCTTGTGTAGTCGTAGTATTTTGGAACAGAGACAAAGGATTATCACAGGAAACGGTTGAGGTGAACAGCAGGGTTCCCGCAATTAGAAGCAGTATAGCGCGGCATATGGTTCTCATAAATTTTCCTCCGCTTCGTTAGTTACAAAAAATGAGTTGCCCTGCCGGTTCAGCTCTGTTTCGAGTTTTTCAAGCAGCGGCGTCGGCAGATAGGCGTAGGCGTGGTCACTGCCCGTGATGCGGTGGCGGGCGTCGTTGCCGAATATTTCCACACCGATGTACGGAGCGTAGGGTGAATCGCCCCAGCAGTCGTCGACGCTAAAGCTCTGTTTCATGGAACGGATCAGCCTGCCGCCGCGATACAGCTCAATTTTGTTTTCATTCCAGGAAAAACACGCGCTGCCGATGTTGTTGCTGATAAGCGTATTGTCGGCGACGGCTTTAATCAGAGTTTTATCGGTAATTTCGGAAGAACCGTTCGAGGTGAAAATCACCATTTTATCAGCCGATTTCATCAACCGCCCGTCGGCGGCAAAGGCGAACGTCGTATGGGCTTCAGACGACGGCAGCGCGACAGTGACATACACAAAACATATCCCGACTGTAAGCGCGGCGAGCAGCACCGCGCCGCAGACGCCAAGAATTCTGCGTTTCATATGACCGGTCCCTTCAATTTATTGCATGATGTCCCCGTTGAATTATTCTGTCCGTTTTGTTGACAATGCCTGTTTTGGTCTATATAATTAGTGTCAGAGGCGTTTTCCCTCTCTAAGTGTATTGCTCTATTATAGTATAACATAAAAAATCAGCTTTTGGGTAATCTTTCTAAAATATTTATAAATAAATCAAGGGGATGATCCTTTGGAAAAAGGCAAGCTCGGCGGGCGAATCTGGTTCAATCTCATCATATTCGGTCTGATGGGGCAAATCGCGTGGAATGTGGAGAATATGTATTTCAACACGTTTCTTTATAATTCCGTCTATAACGGCGCGTCGCAGACGGCTGTTGACAGTTCGCTGAACGTCATGACCGCCATTAGCATCATGGTCGCCGCCAGCGCCGCGACGGCTGTCGTCACGACGTTTCTCATCGGCGTGCTCAGCGACAAGCTCGGCAAGCGTAAATTTTTTATTGCCTACGGCTATATCCTGTGGGGACTGATCACCGCCGCGTTCGGTATTGTTTCGCGCGCGAATACGGCTTCATGGTTCGGTCTTTCCGACGAGGCGGCGATTTTAACCGCAACGGTTGCCGTCGTCATCGTTCTCGACTGCGTGATGACCTTCATGGGCTCTACAAGCAACGACGCCTGCTTCAACGCCTGGGTTACAGACGT
>CAYYFY010000118.1:0-6309 GCA_964471035.1 uncultured Eubacteriales bacterium | reverse complement strand
GTTTGTCAATCATGATTCTGTTTTTAGTGATAAAAGTTTTTGGAATTTTCATAAAGCGGTTGCCAAAAGAACGATTATGTGCTATCATCCAATGGAAAGGTTGGGATGTTTATGAAAAGAATGATTGCCTTATTTATTATTTTATTGATGATAATAACGGCAGCCGCCTGCGGAGCAAAGGGAAACGGAGAGTCACAGACTTCAACAGGGACGGGCATTACCGCGACAAATGGTGAGACAGGTTCGTCGGACGAATCGGCTACGGAAGCCGGAGCGAACGCGGGCACGAACGCGGGCACGAACGCGGGCACGAGCGGTTCGGACGACATTTCCGCGAATACGACAACAAAAGGTTCAAGCGGTGACGCGACTGAGACGAAAAAGCAGAATCCCGCGGGGACGACGAATAAAAGCGGCTCTTCAGGAAACAAGACGACGACCAATAAAGCTTCCGGCGGGAAATCGACGACTGCGGCGACGGGCGCCGGCGTAACGTTGGTTGAAGGCAATCCCGATGAAGGTTGGTTTTAAAAACAAGACAAGGACAGACCTGCAAAAAACGCAGGTCTGTTTTTTATATGGAAATTTCGTTGGCAATCTTGTAGAGATTGAGATCGATGCTCTTCTTCATTGCCAGAGCCTCATAAATATCAAGATCAATAATCTTGTCAGCGCGCGTGACGACGACGCGGTTGCCGACGCCTTCGGCAAGAATGTGGACGGCGCGGTTGCCCATCTGACTGGCTAAAACCCTGTCGCGTACGGAGGGGGAGCCGCCTCTCTGGACGTGTCCTAAAATGGTTGCGCGACTCTCGACGCCGGTAAATTTTTGAATATACTGAGAAAGCTCGTTGACGCTGCCGATGCCTTCGACGCCCTCCGCGACGATGATGACAAAGTGTTCCTTGCCCGTCGCCTGCGTGCGGCGCATCCGTCCGATGACATAGTCGTCAATGTCCAGTTTGATTTCGGGAATCAGAATGCAGGTCGCGCCGATGGCCAGCCCCGCGTTGAGAGCGAGATAGCCGGATTTCCTGCCCATGACCTCGACGACCGAGCAGCGGTCGTGCGATTCGGTGGTGTCCCTGATTCTGTCAACCATGTCCATGATGGTGTTCATCGCCGTATCGTAGCCGATGGTATAGTCGCAGGATGAAATATCGTTATCGATGGTGCCGGGAAGTCCGATGCAGGGGATGCCGCGTCTCGATAAATCCGAAGCGCCGCGAAACGAGCCGTCTCCGCCGATGACCACAATACCGTCAAGCCCGACCTGATGGCAGACATCAATCGCTTTATCGATACCCGCCTCTGTACGGAATTCCTCACAGCGCGCCGAGTACAGCATGGTGCCGCCCCTGTGGATAATATCCGATACAGACCGGAGATTCATTTCATACATATCGCCTGAAATCAAGCCCTTGTAGCCGCGGCGGATGCCCATAACGCGCATACCGCTTTCACAGCCTGTTCTAACGACCGCCCTGATGGCGGCGTTCATGCCCGGCGCGTCTCCTCCGCTTGTCAGCACACCGATGGTTTTCATGTAGATTCCTCCAAAATATGATAAGACAACATTCCAAACTATAGCACAAAATCTTACTGTTTTCAATAGTAATTTTCAAGATATTCCGTTTCGATTTGCGGTTTTTCTGTCAACTTCGACGAAAACGCCTATTCCCAGAAAATGACGTTTCCGGTACCTATCAAACATCTGAGCTCGTTCAGAAGCGGTTCGTTGATGTCAACGCACAACGCGTCGCCGAGATACGCGTACTTTTTTTCATCGGGATAATAGAACCAGACAGGCAAGTCACCCTCAAAAATAGAAATAAGATTTTTAATTCTTTTCTCAAAATCCCCGTCGCGTTCTGAAAGCTTCAGATACAGTCCGCGGCGGCGCTTTCTGTTATCCTGAGCCGGCTGAAAAGACTTGTCCGCGTGAGCGCTTGTCAATTCAGAGACGGGTGTGACCGTTTCGGGAATCAGCTTTATGTCCTCCTCCTCGCGGGCGGATACGCGCACGTCCATTAAAAGCACGCTGCCCTCGAAAATATAAGGAGCGTAACGGGCGAGAATTTTCGGGAAGATCAGAAGCACCGCGGAGCCTGTTATATCTTCAAATTGGGCGAACGCCATCATGTCGTCTTTTTTAGTGATCTTTTTTTTGATTTTGGTGACGATGCCGAGGACCTTTTGGTGTTCCTCCGTGTTTGTCATGACAAAAGGTTCCTCCGAGGAGCCGGTCAGACGGGCGATCTGCGTGCAGCCCAGCTCTTTTGCCAAAGCGGCGTATTCCTCGACAGGATGGCTGGAAATATAGAGTCCCGTCACTTCTTTTTCAAAATTAAGCAGCTCAGGGGTAGGCATTTCCGGCAGTTTGTGAAAAGTGAACGCCGGTTCGGCTTTTTCCTCGGTCAGTGAAAAAAGAGCGAGCTGCCCGTCGATATTCTGACGTTTTTCGCGTTCAAGCATATCCAGGAGTATTTCGAGCGACTGGAGCATTTCCCGCCGGTTGATAGAAAATCCGTCGAGCGCGCCGCTCTTGATGACGCTTTCCAAAGCGCGGCGGTTGAAGTCCTGACCGTAAAGGCGTTTGCAGAAGTCCTCAAAGCCTGTAAAGCGGCTATGAGCACGCTCGGCGATGATTTTCTGAATAAAGCCGCGTCCGAGATTCTTAATGGCCAACAGACCGAAACGGATCCCGTTTTCCTCGACGGTGAACCCCTCAAAGCTGCTGTTGATGTGCGGGGGCAGCACGGCAATTTTCAGGCGCGTACACTCCGCGATATAGAGCGAGATTTTACCGCTGTCATCGAGGAGGCTCGTCAGCAGTGCCGCCATGAATTCACGCGGATATCTGACCTTCAGGTAGGCGGTGCGGTAGGCGATGAGTCCATAAGCCGCCGTATGGCTCTTATTGAACCCGTAGGAGGCAAAGGAGATCATATCAGAAAACACCGCGTCGGCTGTTTCTTCATCAATACCGCGCCTGACGCAGCCATCGACGGCAATGGAACCGTCGTCAGCGATAAGCCCCTGTATAAAAATCTCCCGTTCGCGCTCCATGACGTCATGCTTCTTTTTGCTCATTGCCCGCCGGACGATGTCGGCGCGCCCGAAGGAGTAGCCGGCGAGCGTCCTGAAGGTCTGCATGACCTGCTCCTGATAGACCATGCAGCCGCAGGTCTCATCGAGGATGCTTTTCAGAAGCGGCGTCCTGTATTTGATTTTTTCGGGGTGCTTCCGATTTTCAAGATAGGTGTCGATGAAGAACATCGGACCGGGACGGTAGAGGGCGACGGCGGCGGCGATGTCCTCGAAGCGTTCGGGTTTTAAGTTGACGATCAGATTCGTCATGCCCGCCGATTCGCACTGGAACACGCCGAGCGTATTGCCTTTTTGAAGCTCGGCGTAGACTTCGGGACAGTCGAGCGGGAGGTTTTCACAGGAAAAGTCGGGCGTATGGGCGCGGATGAGCTTCTGGGCGTCACTGACGACCGTCAGCGTGCGCAGCCCCAGAAAATCTATTTTGAGCAGCCCCAGCTCCTCGATTTCGGTCATCGTGTACTGCGTGACGACCGCCTCGTCGTTTTTGGCAAGCGGCACATAGTCGGACACGGCGTTTTTCGTGATGACGACTCCGGCGGCGTGCGTGGAGGCGTGGCGCGGCATCCCCTCGACCTTGGCCGCCATATCGAGCAGCTTTTGAACGCGGTCGTCCGATGCGGCGAGCGCCGAAAGCTCGGCGTTCTTCTTGAGCGCGGACTCCAGCGTGATGCTCAGCTCGCGCGGAATCAGCTTGGCGACCGTGTCGCCGAGTGCATAGGGCAGACCTAATGCCCTTGCCGTATCGCGGACGGCGGCTCTGGCGGCCATGGTGCCGAAGGTGACGATCTGCGCGACGCGGTCGGCGCCGTATTTTTCTATACAATACTCAATGACCTCCTGGCGCCGGACATAGCAGAAGTCAATGTCGATGTCAGGCATACTGACGCGTTCGGGGTTGAGAAAACGCTCGAAGAGCAGCCCGTTTTTGATCGGATCAATTCCGGTAATCCCCGCGGCAAAAGCGGTAAGGCTGCCCGCCGCAGAACCTCTTCCGGGACCTACGGGGATTCCCTTGTTGACCGCGTGCGAAATAAAGTCGGCGACGATGAGCAGATAGTCGGTAAACCCCATATCCTCAATGACCGACAGCTCATAATCGAGCCGCTCGGAATACGCGGCGGGGATTCCTTCGGGAAATTTTTTTGTTAAACCGTCAAAACAGAGCCGTTTCAGATATGCGCGGTGTAAAACGTCCCCGTCGATATGAAAATCGGGAAGCTTTATATCGCCGTATACAAATTCAAGATGGCACCTGTCCGCAATTTTTTGCGTGTTTGCCACAGCGCCCTCGTAGTCGGCGAAAAGCGCCGCCATTTCGTCGGCGCTTTTTAAATAGAAACTGTCGGTCTGAAAATCAAGACCGGTGTCCTCGTCAACGGTCTTATTGGTCTGGATGCAGACGAGTACTTTTTGTACCTCGGCATCCTCCTTGCGGACGTAATGCGCGTCGTTGGTCGCGGCATAGGGGATACCCGTGATTTCGTGTACCTTTTTCAGTCCGAAGAGCACGGCTTTGTCCTCCTCGGTGCCGTGATCCTGCAATTCGAGAAAATAGTTTCCGTCGCCGAAAACATGACGGTGCCACTGCGCCGCCGACACGGCGGCTTCAATATCGCCGGAGAGGACAAGGCGCTGCACCTCGCCGAACATACAGCCCGACAGGCAGATAAGCCCGTTTGCGTACCTCTCAAGAAGCTCCCTGTCAACCCGCGGCTTTGTATAAAACCCTTCGGTCCACGACAATGAGACGAGCTTCAACAGGTTCTGATATCCGGTTTCGTTTTCACACAGCAAAATCAAGTGATACCGCTCGCCGTCGAGCGTATGGGTTTTATCCAGACGGGAGCGCGGCGCAACGTAAACCTCGCAGCCGATAATCGGCTTGACGCCCGCCTTCTTCGCTTCCTTATAAAAATGCTGAACGCCGTACATGACGCCGTGGTCGGTGATTGCCGCGGCGGTCTGCCCAAGCTCTTTAGCGCGCGCAAGAACGTCCCCGATCCGGCAGGCGCCGTCGAGCAGGCTGTATTCCGTATGGAGATGCAAATGCGTAAAATCGGTCATATCATCACATATTCGTATAAAGTATTACAATTGTCATCGCATATTCAAACGACATTTTAATTAGGATTTAATATTTAGGTTTTAAATTATAGCATATTAGAAGTTTATGTCAATAAAGCGAAATTAAAAAATAAATAGTGACAAACAAATAATTCTATGCTATAATTCTTTACAGTTATGTCCATGAATATTAAAGATAGGTTAAAAGAGGTGGTCGTTTATGAAAAAAAACGGTAAGGTGCTGGCGCTTCTGTTTGTACTGATCCTGCTGTGTTTCGCGGCAGGCGCGTGCGGCGGAAAGGATAATACCAATCCGACCGTGACCGAATCATCTTCTGAAAACACGTCATACACCGACCAATCCGTCGGCGCTTCCGCTGTTAATTCGCTTTCGAACACATCGTTCAGCTTTGATTTCGGCACATCTCCCGTGATTTCGACGGCAGCTCCCTCGTTGATTGATTATAACACGACGACAATGAAGAATACCACTACCGACACGACGGCAAAGCGTCCGTCCACCACAACCACGACAGAACAGGTCGTTGACACAATCACAACCACCGAGCCGCTTTCGGAGATGTCGCTCAAGGAGCTTCAGATGCTCCTGTTTACGACCGATGATCCGACGACTGCCAAAAAGATATTGACCGTCGCTGGCTTTGAATACGATCCCGTGCAGGATATTTATTATTCTCAAATGAATCCCTTACAGCGCCAGTTTGGCTTCAATGTGTTATATGACGCGGCGGCGCCGCTTGTCGGTATGATCTACGATACGGAGCGCATCTATTTCTCGTATGATGACAAGGATTGGCTCGTTCAGATATGGAAAGGACAGTATGGGATCACGGTCGGCGCCGAGATCGGTATCTATTATAAACCGTCCTCCCGCGTCGCGCCGCAGTATGACTGCGTCAGCGACGAGGATCTCATCGAGATGACGATGAACGTATACAAGGACGATGAGTTGTTTTTCACCAGAGGACCCGAACGTCATTGGTGGCTGACCGGTTTCAAGCTTTTCAGGGCATCCGCCCCATCGGAGCTTACCATGACTTTTGTCCTAGGATTTGACGATAAGGATCAGGCAAAAGCATTCGGCGCGGCAGCCGCCAAGAAACAAAGCGATTC